>NZ_CVTH01000074.1:0-45207 GCF_900005955.1 Pseudomonas sp. 8 R 14
CCGACCATGCAGGTCACCAACTGGTCGTGGGTCAACGCGCTCATGTCGTCGAAGGTGCGCACGTAACGGCCGTCCTTGAACACCGTGACCGCGTTGCAGATGCGGAACACCTCTTCCATGCGGTGCGACACGTAGAGCACCACTTTGCCCTCGTCCCGCAGGCGCGTAATGATCGCCATCAAGCGGTCGATCTCCCGCGCCGACAGGCTGCTGGTCGGTTCGTCGAAGGCAATCACATGGGCGCCACGGGACAGCGCCTTGGCAATTTCCACCAGTTGGCGCTGGCCCAGGGACAGGCGCCCGAGTTTTTCCTCGGGGTCGATTTCATCCGCCAGGCCCTTGAGGCAAGCCAGGGCCTGCTTGCGCAACAGGCCCCGGTTGACCACGCCGAAGCGCGAGGGCAAATGCCCGAGGAACAGGTTTTCGGCGACGGTCATTTCCGGCACCAGGTGCAGCTCCTGGTGGATCACCGCTACGCCGCTGGCGATGCTGTCGGCGGCGCATTTGAACGCCATGGTCTGCGCGCCGATCTGCACCGTGCCGCTGCTGGGAATATAGGCGCCGCCGAGGATCTTCAGCAGCGTCGACTTGCCCGCACCGTTCTCGCCCATCAGGGCGTGCACCTGCCCCGGGTGGGCGGTGAAGCTGATGCCGTCCAGCGCCTTGACCCCGGGAAAGGTTTTGCCGATAGCGTCGAAACGCAGGGCCGCCGCCGTCATTTCCACAGCCCGATCTTGGTCAGTTCTTCCTGGAAGTTGGCGCGGGTGATCAGGGTCACTTCATCCATGGCCGTGTATTTAGGCGGCTCAGTGCCTTTGGTGACCCACTCGTACATCATCAGCGCAGTGTTGTAGCCTTCGATGTGCGGGCTTGGCAGCATCGAGCCGAAGAAGCCGCTGTTGGCTTTCTTCAATTCGCCGATGGCGTCGGTGCCATTGATGCCGATACCGATCACGTTGGCGGCGGCGAAACCGGCGCTTTCAGTGGCGCGCACGCCGCCGAGCACGGTGTTGTCGTTCATGCCGCCGATGATCAGGTTTTTCGCGCCGCTGGGCAGCTTGACCAGGGCCGAGTTGGTGGCGTCCATGCTGCCGGGGACGTCGAGGGTTTTCAGCGCGGCGGTGAGGATGTGGTCCTTGGGAATGCCGGCTTCTTCCAGGGATTTGATCGAGCCATCGGTGCGTTTTTTGCCGGTGTCGAGTTCATTGAAGGTGTTGATCACCGCGTAGGTGTCCTTCCAGTCCCAACCGCGTTTTTTCGCTTCGGCGGCCATGGCGGCACCTTGTTTCTGGCCCACTTCAAACGCGGCCATGCCCAGGTACGGCACGTCCTCCATGAAGTTGCCCTTGGCGTCGACAAAGCGATCATCCACGGCAATCACTTTCAGGCCATTGGCCTTGGCCTTGGCGACGATGGCCGGGCCCAGGGACACATCCGGCGGGCAGATCACAAAGCCCTTGGCGCCGTTGGCGGCCAGGCTGTCGATGGCCGAGAGGGTTTTCTCGCCATCGGGCACGGCGATCTTGATCACGGTAAAGCCATGTTCCTTGCCGGCTTTTTCGGCAAAGGCCCATTCGGTCTGGAACCACGGTTCCTCGGCCTGCTTGACCAGAAAACCGATTTTCACTTCTTCAGCGGCCAGCAACAGCCCGCTCAAGCTCATGGCCGAGACCGCCACAGCGGCGCAGCACAGGGAACGGATACCACGACGACGATGATTCATACGGGTGACTCCTTGTTGTTGTTTTTTGTTTGCTGTTTTTTGTAGGAGCGAGGGGGACGCCTAGTTCTTGCTCGCGAAAAACGTTAACGATGACGCGTACATCCTGAATGCACGCGGCGCGCTCAGGCTTTTCGCGAGCAAGCTCGCTCCTACAGTGAAGCGGTGCAGCTAACCGGCAAAGCGATGGCAAGGCATGCCGGGTACATCGACTTCGATGGCCAGCACCGCACCGTCCAGAGGGTGATCCAATGGGCTGGCGGCGCTGGTGATATACAAAGTGGTGAGGTTGGGGCCACCGAATACGCAACTGGTGGGGCGACTCACGGGCAACTCGATAATGCGGTCCACCTCCCCCTCGGGCGTCAGGCGCAGCAGGCAACTGCCGTCCCAACGGGCGTTCCAGATGTAGCCTTGACTGTCCATGGCCGAGCCGTCCGGCCCGCCACGCTCATGGGGGCCGAACCACACCTGTGCCGGCTCGAGTTGGCCGTCGGCCTGAATCGAATACTGGTAGAGCGTGGCGTCCAGGCTGTCGCCGAAATGCACCTGGCGGCCGTCCTCGCTCCACAGTAAGGTGTTGGGAATGCCCAGGCCGTGAAGCAACGGCGTGACCTGCGCATCCGCATTGATGCGAAACAGGCCGCCGGAGCGCCGCGTGATCGGCAAGTCTTCGCCGTGTTCGCCGATGTTGTTCTGCATCGTGCCCAGCCACAGGCGGCCCAGGGCATCGCAGCGCGCTTCATTGCCACGGTTGCCCGGTTGCGGGTCGGCCACGCACAACAGGGTCAGGGCTTCGGTGGCCAGGTCCAGACGGTAGACACCGCTGCTCAGGGTCACCAGCGCATCACCGCGTTCGCACGGGATAAACGCCGAAACGTGCTCGGGCAACTGCCAGATCTGCAACTGCCCGTCCATCAGGCGCAGGGCCTGTTTGCCGGCGATATTGACCCAGTACAGCGCCTGGGTCGGCACGTCCCAGAACGGGCCTTCCCCCAGTTGCGCACGGTGCTCAGTGACAGCGGTACACGACATGACGCCTCCTGATAAGTGTTTACAGCGAGTCGCGGGATGGCGTGCCATCCACCAGGCGCTGGATGCGCAACGGGTTGGCGTTTTTCAACGCGTCAGGCAGCAGGCTATCCGGGTAGTTCTGGAAGCACACCGGACGCAGGAAACGGTCGATGGCCAAGGTGCCGACCGAGGTGCCACGGGCATCCGACGTCGCCGGATACGGGCCGCCGTGCACCATCGAATCGCAGACTTCGACGCCGGTCGGGTAGCCGTTGAGCAGGATGCGCCCGACTTTCTGTTCCAGCAGCGGCGTGAGTTCGGCGAACTGTTGAAAGTCTGCCGGTTCGCCAATGATCGTCGCCGTGAGCTGGCCGTGCAGGCCGTGCAAGGCAGCGCTGAGTTGGGCTTGATCAGCAACTTCGACAAACACCGTGGTAGGGCCGAAGACTTCTTCCTGCAGCACTTCATCGCCATCGATCAGCAAGCGCACATCGGCCTTGAACAGCTGCGGTTGCGCCTGATTGCCCGCCTGGGTGCTACCGGCCAAATGCTGAATGCCAGGGTGCGCCAGGAGTTTTTCCAGGCCTTTGCCGTAGCTGCTCAGGGTGCCGGCATTGAGCATGGTTTGCGCCGGTTGCTCACCGATCAGTTGGGCGACCTGTTGGGTAAACGCGGTGAACTGCGGCGAAGCGATACCGATCACCAGGCCAGGGTTGGTGCAGAACTGGCCGCAGCCTTGCACCACCGACGCGGTCAGATCCCGAGCGACAGCATCCGCCCGCGCTTGCAGGGCCTGGGGTAGGACGATCACCGGGTTGATGCTCGACATCTCGGCAAACACCGGGATCGGCTGCGGGCGTGCCGCGGCCATATCGCACAAGGCGCGACCGCCCTTGAGCGAGCCGGTAAAGCCCACTGCCTGGATCGCCGGGTGCTTGACCAGCGCCTCACCGACGCCGCCGCCGAAGATCATATTGAACACACCGGCAGGCATCTCGGTGGCTTCAGCCGCACGGATGATGGCATTGGCCACCTGTTCAGCCGTGGCCATATGCCCGCTGTGGGCCTTGAACACCACGGGGCAGCCCGCCGCCAGCGCCGCAGCGGTATCACCACCGGCCGTGGAAAACGCCAGGGGGAAGTTGCTCGCGCCAAACACGGCCACCGGGCCCAGGCCAATGCGGTATTGGCGCAGGTCCGGGCGTGGCAGCGGCTGGCGATCGGGTAACGCCTTGTCGATGCGTGCGCCGTAGAAATCACCGCGACGCAGCACCGTGGCGAACAGGCGCATCTGGCCACTGGTACGCCCACGCTCGCCTTTGATACGGGCGGCAGGCAGCGCGGTTTCGCGGCAGACCAGCTCGATGAAGTTATCGCTCAGGCCATCCAGCTCGTCGGCGATCGCGTCCAGGAACTGCGCACGGCGCGCGGCACTCAACGCACGGTACGCCGGATACGCAGCGGCGGCGGCCTTGGCGGCGGCGTCGACTTCTTCCGGCGTGGCCTGATAGAAATCCTGCGGCAAGGTTTCGCCCGTGCTGGCATCGACGCTGTGCAGCTTGACGCTGCCGTTGGCGCTGCGCTGGCCGCCGATGTAGTTGTGGCCGAGGAACTGGGTCATGTTGATCTCCTTAAAGGGGGGTGACTTGGCCGGGTTCAAAGGCCGCATCGCTGCTGCCGACGCCATTGACCAACGGCGCGCCGAACTCGGCCTGGCTGATCTCGAACACATCGCCCGGTTGGGTACGTATACCATCGGCGAATGACAGCGTGGCGGTACCGAAGAAGTGAATATGCACATCGCCCGGCTTGAGGAACTGGCGGTATTTGAAGTGGTGGTACTCAAGATTTTCCAGGCTGTGGCACATATTGGCCTCGCCACTGAGGAATTCGTTCCGCCAGATTTCCTCGCCGTTACGCAGGATGCGGCTGGTGCCGGCCAGGTGCTGGGGCAACTCGCCCACGCGCAGTTCGGGGCCGTAGCTGCAGCTGCGCAGCTTGGAATGGGCCAGGTACAGGTAGTTTTTGCGCTCCATGATGTGGTCGGAGAACTCGTTGCCCACTGCAAACCCCAGGCGATAGGGCTTGCTGTCCGGGCCGATTACATACAGGCCGCCGATTTCCGGTTCTTCACCGGCGTCTTCGGCAAACGGTGGCACCGGGAAGGCTTCGCCTGGGCGCACGACGATGCTGCCGTCGCCCTTGTAGAACCATTCCGGTTGCACACCGGCCTGGCCGGCAGCGGGCTTGCCGCCCTCCACGCCCCATTTGAAGATGCGCATGGTGTCGGTCAAGGCGCTCTCATCGCCGGCCTGCTGGTGCATTTTGTCCCGCGCCGAGGCGCTGCCCAGGTGGGTCAGGCCGGTGCCGCTGATGAGCATATGGGCCGGGTCCGGGTGGTCCAGCGGTGGCAAAATCTTCAGGTCGGCCAGCAGTGCGGCGTAGTCATGGCTGTCGCCCAGGCCCAGGCTCTCGACCTGCTGCTGCAACTTGACGCCCGCCTCGATGGCGGCCAGCGCCAGTTCGCGCACGCTGCGCGCGGTACGCACTTCGCGCACTGTGGCGCCTTCTACAACGCCGACCCGGCGTTCACCGTTGCTTGACTCGAACTGAACTAAACGCATGAAACTTCTCCCAGATTAAGTACGTGTGGCGCCACGGGCGCTGGCGGCGAATTGATCGGCGGGCAGTACGTGCTTGCGCTCCAGCAGGCGGTAGACCACGCCGGTCAAGACCAGCCCGAACACCATGACCCCGGACAGGAAGTACAAGCCCGAGGCGAGGTTGCCGGTGTATTCCTTGAGCGCACCGATCACGAACGGACCGATATAGCCGCCGAGGTTGCCCACCGAGTTGATCAAGGCAATGCCCGCCGCCGCACTGGCGCCGGCAAAGAAGCGCCCCGGCAAGGTCCAGAACACGGCGGTGCAGGAAAACATCGCAAACGCCGCCAGGCACAGCGCGGCCATTTGCAGCACCGGCACACTCAGCCAGGCGCTGAAAAACAGGCCGATGGCGCCCAGCACATAGAGCACGGCCAGGTGGCCGTAGCGATCATTCAGGCGGTCGGAACTGCGCGGGATGATCAGCAGGCCGATGATGCCGAAGATGTACGGCACGGCAGAGATAAAGCCGGTGACCAGGTCGGTGCCGCCAAACTGTTTGATCAGGGTCGGCAACCACAGGCCCAGGCCGTAAATGCTCAGGGTCACCGGCAGGTAGAACAGCGCCAGCAGCAACACGCGTTTGTCCTTGAGGGCATGCAGCGGGTTGCCGTGGCGGGTCTGGCCGTAGGCTTGCAGGTCCTTGGCCAATTCATCGGTGAGCCAGGCTTTTTCCGTGTCGCTCATCCATTTGACCTGCTTGGGGCCATCCGGCAGGTAGCGCAGCACTGGCCAGGTGAGCAGGATCGCCGGGGTGCCGATCACGATGAACAGCCACTGCCAGCCATGCAGGCCGAGGATACCGTCCATGCCCAGCAGGCCGCCGGACACCGGGCCGGTGATCATCATCGCAATCGGTTGGGAGAGGATGAACAGCCCGAGGATCTTGCCGCGATGGCGCACCGGGAACCATTGGGTGATGTAGTACAGGACGCCGGGAAAGAACCCGGCTTCGGCAGCGCCGAGCAGGAAGCGCATCACATAAAAGCTGTGCGGCCCTTGCACGAAGGCCATGCCGATGGTGATCGCGCCCCAGGTGATCATGATCCGCGCGAACCAACGCCGTGCGCCGAAGCGGTCGAGCATCAGGTTGCTGGGGATCTCGAAGAGGAAGTAGCCAATGAAGAACAACCCCGCGCCCAGGCCATAGGCCGCATCGCCGATACCGACGTCGGCGCCCATGTGCAGCTTGGCAAACCCCACGGCGGAACGGTCCACGTAGGCGATCAGGTACAGCAGGATCAGGAAGGGAATCAGTTTCAGCGTGATGCGCCGAATAAGCCGCAGTTCCTGGCTCATGGGGTCGATCTCCGATTGTTGTTTTTATAGAAGCTCGGGGGACGCCTCTCGCGGAAATCCGCCAGGGTCATACCTCAGTTAAGCCAGACTATATAGTAGGACTATTTGCAAAACAACTCTTCCAAAGCATCGATTTTGCGCTTATGTTTAAGCACGCATAGAACATATAGTCATACAATAAGAGAATCGATCATGTCTGATAAAAAGCCCGGCCTACGCTCCGCCCAGTGGTTTGGTACCGCCGACAAAAACGGCTTCATGTACCGCAGCTGGATGAAGAACCAGGGCATTGCCGACCATCAGTTCCATGGCAAGCCGATCATCGGCATCTGCAATACCTGGTCGGAGCTGACCCCGTGCAATGCGCATTTCCGCCAGATCGCCGAGCACGTCAAACGTGGCGTGATCGAGGCCGGTGGCTTCCCGGTGGAATTCCCGGTGTTCTCCAACGGCGAATCCAACCTGCGCCCCACCGCCATGCTCACTCGCAACCTGGCGAGCATGGACGTGGAGGAAGCCATCCGCGGCAACCCGATTGACGGTGTGGTGTTGCTGACCGGCTGCGACAAGACCACCCCGGCCCTGCTGATGGGCGCCGCCAGTTGCGACGTACCGGCCATCGTGGTCACCGGTGGGCCGATGCTCAACGGCAAGCACAAGGGCCAGGACATCGGCTCGGGCACCGTGGTGTGGCAGCTCAGTGAACAGGTCAAGGCCGGCACCATTACCCTGGATGATTTCCTCGCGGCCGAAGGCGGCATGTCGCGCTCGGCGGGCACCTGTAACACCATGGGCACTGCGTCGACCATGGCCTGCATGGCCGAGGCACTGGGCACGTCCCTGCCCCACAACGCGGCGATCCCGGCGGTGGATGCGCGGCGTTATGTGCTGGCCCATATGTCCGGCATGCGTGCGGTAGAGATGGTGCGCGAAGACTTGAAGCTGTCGAAAATCCTCACCAAGGAGGCGTTTGAAAACGCCATCCGCGTGAACGCCGCCATCGGTGGTTCGACCAACGCCGTGATCCACTTGAAAGCCATCGCCGGGCGCATCGGCGTCGAGCTCGACCTGGACGACTGGACCCGCATCGGTCGCGGCATGCCGACCATCGTCGACCTGCAACCGTCGGGGCGCTTCCTGATGGAAGAGTTCTACTACGCCGGTGGCCTGCCCGCCGTGCTGCGTCGCCTCGGTGAGGCCAACCTGATCCCGCACCCGAATGCCCTGACCGTCAACGGCAAGACCCTCGGCGAGAACACCAAGGATTCGCCGATCTACGGCCAGGACGAAGTGATCCGCACCCTCGACAACCCGATCCGCGCCGACGGCGGCATTTGCGTGTTGCGCGGCAACCTGGCGCCACTCGGCGCGGTGCTCAAGCCGTCGGCAGCCAGCGCCGAGCTGATGCAGCATCGCGGCCGTGCGGTGGTGTTCGAGAACTTCGACATGTATAAGGCGCGCATCAACGACCCTGAACTGGACGTGGACGCCAACTCGATCCTGGTCATGAAAAACTGCGGGCCCAAGGGTTACCCAGGCATGGCCGAAGTCGGCAACATGGGTTTGCCGGCGAAACTGCTGGCCCAAGGCGTGACCGATATGGTGCGGATCTCCGACGCGCGCATGAGTGGCACCGCCTACGGCACCGTGGTCTTGCATGTGGCGCCGGAAGCCGCTGCCGGTGGACCGTTGGCCACTGTGAAGGAAGGTGACTGGATCGAACTCGACTGCGCCAATGGCCGCCTGCACCTGGACATCCCCGACGCAGAGCTGGCGGCGCGCATGGCCGACCTGAAACCGCCGCAGAACCTGATCGTCGGCGGCTACCGCCAGTTGTACATCGATCATGTGCTGCAGGCCGACCAGGGTTGCGACTTTGACTTCCTGGTGGGTTGCCGTGGGGCTGAAGTCCCCCGGCATTCCCACTAATTGGGATGCTATGATGCCGCGAATTTAAGTCAGAGCATCCCTGTCGTTATGGATCACCAGCCGCCCAAGCCGCGCAAGAGCATGCATGCCCAGATCGTTCAGGACTTGGGCATGCACATCGTTTCAGGTCGCTTCAAGCCCGAAGAACGGCTGCCCATGGAGGCCACGCTCTGCGAGGAGTACAAGGTCAGTCGTTCGGTATTGCGCGAGGCGACCCGGGTGCTCAGCGCCAAGGGCCTGGTGTATTCCAAGCCGCGGGTGGGCGCGGTGGTGCGGCCGCGCTTGAAATGGCACCTCCTCGACCCGGACGTGTTGTCCTGGCTGATGCAGTCCACGCCCCACAGTGAATTCTTCAATACCCTGGCCGGTGTGCGGCGCATCCTCGAGCCGGAGATCGCCGCCATGGCCGCGACCACCGCCACCGATGAAGACATCGCCACCATCGAAAAAGCCTACCAGGGCATGGAAACCGCGCAGACCCACGAACAGCTGCTGCAGGCCGACCTGGACTTCCACCGCGCCATTGCCGACGCCACCCGCAACGACCTGCTCGCCTATATGTGCAACATGCTGTCGTTGCCGCTGCGCGAGTCGATCAACATCACCAACCGCCGCCCGGACATCCAGGGCCTGAGCCTGCCCCGGCACAAGGCGATCCTCACCGCGATCCAGAACCGCGACGCCCTCGGCGCGCGGCATGCGTCGCTGGTGCAGCTGGATGACACGCGGGTGGCGTTGGATACGGTGATGAATGTGCTGACGCCGTTGTAATGTAAACGCAATCAAATGTGGGAGGGGGCTTGCTGTGGTGAGCGGGCTTGCCCCGCGTTGGGGCGCGAAGCGGCCCTAAAACCCGCCACCCGGTTCAGCCTGGAAGAATGCAGTGACTGTATTGGGGCCGCTTCGCAGCCCAACGCGGGGCAAGCCCGCTCACCACAGCAAGCCCGCTCACCACAGCAAGCCCCCTCGCCACAGCAAGCCCCCACACTGGCACTGTGCAGGCTGTTAGAGGGTGTAGGCGATGCCGACCTGCACCGTGCGCGGTTCGCCGGGGTAGGCGTATACGTTGCCGAACGCACCTTCTTCATAGTCGCGATTGAACAGGTTCTTCACGTCCAGGTTCAGCCGCACCTTGTCGTTGACCTTGTAGTAGCTGAGCAGGTCGACCACGGTGTAGGCATCCATCGAGAAGGCGTTGTTGGAGGTCTGCCCGGCCCGTTCATCCACATACTTGCCACCCGCGCCGAGGCCCAGGCCCTTGAGGGCGCCGTCCTGGAACTCGTAGACGTTGAGCAGGCTGAAGCTGTTACGCGGGATGTTCAGCAAGCGCGTGCCGCTGCGCAGGGTGTTGTCCTTGGTCACTTCGGCATCCACATAGGCGTAGCCACCGATCACACGCCACTCGGGGGTGATATTGCCCGCCACGTTCAGGTCGAAACCACGGCTGCGCACCTGGCCGGCGGCGACGCTGAAGGTGGAGTCGAGAGGGTCGGTGGTGAGCACGTTTTTCTTCTCGATCTGGTAGATCGCGGCGTCGACACTCAGTTGACGGTCCAGGGCTTCCCACTTGATGCCCATCTCGTAGGATTTGCCTTTCTCCGGTTCAAAACCACCGCCCTGGCGACTGGCGCCGGTGTTGGGCTTGAACGAACGCGCGGCGTCGGCGTAGACCGCAACGGTGTCGGTGAGGTCGTAGATCACGCCCACGCGTGGGGTGACGGCGTTGTCGCTGGCTTCCCAGCTTTTACCGCCCGGCACGTAGGTGTGGTAGTCGTGTTCAAAGCGCTCGAAGCGTGCGCCGGCGAGCACTTTAAGGCGCTCGGTCAGGGCCACCTGATCCTGCACGAAGGCCGCGTAGGTCTTGAGGTTTTCCTTGTCGTGGGTCGGCGTGCGTGTGAGGTTCGGGCGCGCCTGGCCGTAGACCGGGTTGAAGATGTCGATTGAATAAGCACCCACTGCGCCGCTGGAGCGCTGGATGATCGACTTGTAGTCGTAGTCTTCGAATTCGACGCCGGTGAGCAAGGTGTGGTCGAAACCACCGGTGGAGAAATGCCCGGTGAGGTTGAGCTGAGTGTCCTTGTCGGTCCACTCCAGTTTGCGATAGTTGAAGTTGCGGCCCAGGGTGCGACCGTCGGCGGCCAGGCCGTTGGCTTCAATGGCATTGCCTTGCAAGGTGCCGTCCAGCCATTGGAAACCACCGCCCAGGGTCCAGCTGTCATTGAGCAGGTGCTCGAAACGCAGCTGGGCCATGCTGTTGTCGTTGTGCAGTTTGCCGACGTCTTTTTCACCCCAGAAGGTGTCGCGCGAGGCAGTGCCTTTTTGATTGGGGTAGCGCGTCAGGCCACGGTCCAGCGGGTGGTTGTTGCGCATGAAGTCGCCTTCGAAGATCACCTTGGTGTCATCGCTGGCCTGCCAGGTGATCACCGGGGTCACGCCGTAGCGTTCGGTCTCGACGTGATCACGGAACGTGTCACCGCCCTCGCCCACCACGTTCAGGCGATAGGCCAGGCGACCTTGTTCGTCCAGCGGGCCGGAAGCGTCGAGGGTGGCGCGCTGCATGCCCTGGTCATCCAGTTGGCTGCCGAGGGTCACGGTCGGCTCGGCCAGCGGTTGCTTGGACACCACGTTGAAGGTGCCGCCGGGATCGCCACGGCCATACAGCATGGTCGCCGGGCCGCGCAGCACTTCGAGGCGTTCGATGGTGTTGGCGTCCGGCATGTTCGGGTAACCGCGGTTGATCGGGAAACCGTTGCGGTAGAACTCGCCGGTGGTGAAGCCACGTACGGTGAAGGTGGTGAGCCCCTGGCCGCCGAAGTTATTGGCGCGGCCGACGCCACCGGCGTAGTCCAGGGCGTCCTGCAAACGGGTGGCGCCGATGTCTTCGACCACATCCTTGGACACGACGCTGATGGACTGCGGGGTTTCATGAATCGAGGTGTCAGTGCGCGTCGCACTCGCCGAACGTGTGGCGTGGTAGCCCTTGACCGGCCCTTGAGCCGTCTCGTAGTCCGCCTCGCCGGTGACATTGGTGGCTTGCAGCTCAAGACTGGCCTTGTCGGCAGGGACAACCTCGGCCCAGGTAAACGGGGAAAACGCCTGAAGCACGCAGAGGGAAATCAGGGTACGACGCATGGATGTTGAACCTAGTGAATGAGCCAGTTGGGGCGGCAAACCTGCCAAAAATTCGCGCGAATGGTATACCAATCCATTCGCGTTTGACATCTGTTCTCATTCGCTATTTTTCAGGTAACCCCTTGGTATCGACATGCAGGAAGTTTGATGCGAACCCAATGTGGGAGGGAGCAAGCCCCCTCCCACATTTGGATTTCTATACGTCGTCAGGATCCGATCAGCGATACCGCTCCAACCAATGGGCGTAAGGCGCCGGCAAGGTCCAGGACGACTTCTCAACCCCCAGTTCCTTGGCCGCAAAGTACGCCCAATGCGGGTCAGCCAGGTGCGCACGACCGACCGAGACCAGGTCCAGGTGCCCAGCCTGCAACGCACCTTCCGCCAGTTGCGGCGTGCCAAAGCCCCAGGCCGAGGTCACCGGGATGCCCGCTTCGCGGCGCACGCGCTCGGCGATCGGGCCCATAAAGGCCGGGCCCCACGGGATATTCGTGTCGGGGATGGTGAAACCGACGCTGACGCTCAGCAGGTCCAGGCCGCCGGCCTTGAAGTTACGGGCCAGTTCGATGGATTCGGTCAGGGTCTGTTCGTCCCGGCCGTCGTATTCGATCACGCCAAAACGCGCGGTCAGCGGCAGGTTTTCCGGCCAGACCTCGCGCACGGCAGCCAGGGTTTCCAGGAGGAAACGGCTGCGGTTGTCGAAGCTGCCACCGTAGGCGTCGGTGCGCTGGTTGGAATGCTCGGAGAAGAAGCTCTGGCCCAGGTAGCCATGGGCGAAGTGCAGTTCGATCCACTCGAAACCGGCGTCACGGGCACGGCGGGCGGCGTCGACGAAGTCCTGCTTGACCCGAGCGATGTCGTCCAGGGTCATGGCGCGTGGCACTTGCGGCAGGTTGGCACCAAAGGCGATGGCCGACGGCGCGATGGTTTCCCAGCTGCGCGCATCGGAGGCAGGTATGTGGTCGTCCCCTTCCCACGGGCGGTTGGCGCTGGCTTTGCGACCGGCGTGGCCGATCTGGATGCCGGGCACCGAACCGGCGGCCTTGATGGCCTTGACCATGGGCACGAACGCTTCGGCGTGGGCGTCGCTCCAGAGACCGGCGCAGCCTGGGGTGATACGCCCCTCGGGCGCTACAGCGGTGGCCTCGACCACCAGCAAACCGGCGCCGCCCCGAGCCATACTGGCCAGGTGTACGAGGTGCCAGTCGTTGACGATGCCGTCATCGGCCATGTATTGGCACATTGGCGGGATGGCGATGCGATTGCGCAGGGTGACGTCTTTGAGTGTGAACGGTTCGAACAAAGCGGACATTGAGAACTCCGGGAGCGAGTGGATGATTCGATAGTTCGATGGTAATCGAACTATGGTATTCGATGATAGCCCCCTGTTATGATTCGTTTCATGCGAGCCTTTAAACACCCCACCCCGGAAGACCTGACCCTCGAGCGCCTGCTATACGCGCTGAGTGATCCGGTGCGCCTGGAGATTGTCCGCTGCCTGGCCGGCGTGCCCGAGGCCAGTTGCGGCGAACTGGACGGCGGGCGCCCCAAGTCCAGCATGTCCCACCACTTCCGGGTCCTGCGCGATGCCGGCCTGGTACACACCCGCAGCGTGGGCACTACCCACATGAATTCATTGCGCGGCGAGGTGCTTGAGGAACGGTTTCCGGGATTGTTGCAGAGCATCCTGACGCAACGATAAAAGCCGGATCAGTCCAGCAGCGCGATCAGCTGCGACTCGATCGTCATTTCCCGCACGTCCAGCACCGCCAACGTCACCGGCAACTTGAAGCGCCGCCGCCCTGCACTGCCGGGGTTTACGTACAGTGTTGCGCCCCGCCATTCGATCAGGGGCTTGTGCGAATGGCCGGTGATCACCAGCCGAGTAGACGTGTGGAGTAAGGCGGGTACGTCGGCGATATCATGCACCACCAACGTCCGCCATCCGTCCACCTCCAGCATCAGATGATCGGGCACCTGCTCCGCCCACGCCGCGTCCTGGTCATTGTTGCCACGCACCACGTGCAGGGGCGCGATCTGTGCCAATTGCTGAAGAATCTCAGGGCTGCCGATATCACCGGCATGGATGATCTGCTCGCATCCCTGCAAGGCCGCCACCGCTTCAGGCCGCAGCAGGCCATGGGTATCGGAAATCACGCCAACTTTCATAAGGCCTCCGGGGTGGACATCGAACGGTGAAACACCGGCGCGCCATCCAGATATACACGGTCCTTGCCGTTGCCCTTGGCGGCGTAGAGGTTGCGGTCGGCACGTTTGAGGACCGCCGACATATCGGCCCCGGCCGTAAAGCGCGTCATGCCCGCACTGCAGGTGTAGTGATGGGGCGGCGCGACACTGCACCGAATCCCCTGCAGCAGGCGCAGCGCGTAGTCGGTGGCGACATCAGGGTCATCGCCCACCAGCAGCACGCCGAATTCTTCACCGCCAATCCTGCCGAAACTGTGGCTGCCGGGGGTGGCTTTCAGGCACGCGGCCATCGCACAGAGAATCCTGTCGCCGACGTCATGGCCGAACTGGTCATTCTTCAATTTGAAACTGTCGATATCCAACATCATGAAGTAGCCCGTATCACCGGCCGCAATCAGTTTGGCGAAGCTCTCCATAAAGGCGCGCCGGTTCAGGATGGAGGTCAAGTAATCCGTCTCGGCCAATTCCCGAAACTCACTCTCGACCAGTAACACGGAGCGCAGGTTTTTCAGGTAGTAGACATTCAAGACAGAACCGATCGCCACCGACGCGGCGCAAAAGATAAACACGTAGGTGTCGACGCCTGCGTAAAGGCTCAACTGAATGTGGGGCCACGTCAGTAACCAGACCAACGCGGCGCAGAACAGAAAATCCTGAACCACGATAAACAGGATTGCGCTGCTCATTACCAGGGTCACGGCCAGCGGCAAGGCAAACACCTGCAACGCAGGCCGGGTGTGAACCACATAGGCAAAACCTGCGGACAGCAGCGCCATGTAGGCCACGCCCAGCGCCCGCCACAGCACATACTGAGTCACCACCCGGTGGACCCCATACACCGCGCACAGACCCATCGTGACCAGCACGACCGGCCAGCCGAACATCCTCCCGCGATCAACCAGCAACACCGCCAGCCAGGCGAAAATCCCGATCAGTTCGGCCTGGGCAATGGCGGGCGACAGCAGCCTTTGCATCCGTGGCCTGAGCTTTACATTAGCCGGCATCCCGTCACTCCCTGTGCATGAGTGGCCGCTTTATTATCGACATGACTCAGTTGAAGACTGTGCAGGCAGGTCGCAAACGAATACGCCATGAACCGCCTTACCAACACGATAAAAGGTGGCAGGACTTCAAGCAGTGTCTTGGAATGAATCTTGAAATAGCCCCGGTCGGCCCCCTCTTGCACCAGACGAATAACGTGGGTCTTGGACACCGAGAGTTGCTCAGCGATGGAAAGGTAGGACGAAGACCTGAAACTTGCCCCTTGATTATCCAGCGCACACGCATCGTTATAGATCGCCAGCATCAACATATGTCCGGCATCGCGTTTTACCAGCCAATAACAATCAGGCATCAACAGGTCAATCGTCACGTTCTGGCGCAGAAGCACCGAAAAACCTTTGAAATAACGGGCCAGATAGGCGCGATCATCCAACCCGGCCATTGACCCGCACACCTCGGTTTCCGGGCACATCACGCCCAGCGGCTCGACCACGGACGTAAGCATCAGCCTGATCTCCTCGCAGGCTTGGGATGACGGACTGAATACCCGCAAACGACTGTCATCCGCATGCCTCGACACCGTCATGAACCCCAGGACCCTGAACAGCAGGAAGATCGACTCCAGGCTGTTTCTCGAACAGAACCCGCGCGCCACACAAAACTCTTTCACCTCGGACAGTAAGGGAACTGGCTTGGAGAAATACGTGCTCAATAACGTAAAGGACACCATCAAGCGACTGAACTTCAGTGCGGTCTTGTAGAAAAACGGTCTTTTTGAATAGGACTCCAGCAAAATCGAATAATGGGTACGAATACTCGCTTCAAACTCCACATGGCGCTCAAACGCCCGCGCCGACTGTTCCATCGCCAACTTCAACGAACCACTGCACATGAGAAAGAGCCCTGATCAAACAACTTGGATCCACTGATCTCAATTGCAGCACCGATAATGGCGTTTTGCCTTGGGCGCAATCTAGCGTGATTAGCTCTGAGGACACCGTCGCTACCAAAATTGTTCCAGGAAACTCAGGCGGCTTAACCGTTTCAGGCGCCGCAGCGAACCTTCCCCGCCAGCCGACGTCCGAGCTAAGGCACTGTTGCCTACTGCTCGCCGCGAGGTTGTCGTTTGAAAGCCGCCATCATCAAAAAGTACCGCCTGATCATCAAGACCATGGGCTATGTGGGCTGGTCGCTGTTCTGGCTGTTGTTGTGGGACGTCGCCGTCACCGTGGACTTCATGCTGTTCCTCACCGCCAAGATCAACTTGCCGCTGATGCCCCTCACCCTGCTGGGCTCGGCACTGATCGTGCTCATCAGCTTTCGCAACAGCAGCGCCTATAACCGCTGGTGGGAAGCGCGCACGCTGTGGGGTGCGATGGTCAACAATTCGCGCAGTTTTGCCCGTCAGGTTTTGACCTTGCTGGACGATCCTGACGGCGAAGTGAACCCGATCAAGTCCACCCTGCTGCGCCGCCACGTGGCCTACGTAAATTGCCTGGCCGCGCACCTCAGGGGCGAACCGTGCCCTGATGAAGTACGCGCCTTTATCCCCACCGAGGAATTCGCCCGCAACGGCGCCACCAACAACTTTGCCAATGACATCCTCACCGGCTCGGCGGCGTTGCTGGCCCGCGAATACAAGGCCGGGCACCTGGACAGCATTCGCCTGGCGCGGCTGGAGTCGACCCTGGTGGATCTGTCCAATGCCCAGGGCGGCATGGAACGGATCGCCAACACACCACTGCCCTACCCTTACGTGTATTTCCCACGCCTGTTTATCTCGCTGTTCTGCCTGATCGTGCCCGTGGGCCTGGTGGAATCCCTGGGCTGGTTCACCCCGCTGGCGTCCACCGTGGTGGGTTTTATGCTGCTGGCCATCGAACGCATCGGCACCGACCTGCAAAGCCCGTTCCGCTCCAGCGAACACCAGATCCAGATGGAAGCCATCTGCGAAACCATCGAGAAGAACCTGCAATCGATGCGCCGCGACGCCCTGGCCGACCACTCAATCGGCTGATCACGCCCCGCGCCCTAAAGTGCGTGCCCCTTCGGTCGATAAACCGGAGGTACGCATGGGCCTTACCCCCTTCATAACAACACATGCGGCATTCAGCACTAGCGTTTCCCCTTGCCAAAACTATAAATACCCGCAGGTGAAGTCATGAATATCAAGCAGAAGCTGACCTGGGCGTTCGCGGCTATCGCGTGCCTCCCGGTCATCCTGGTGGCCGTGTTGGTAGTGCTGAATCTGCGCGAGGGGGCCCTGGCCAATTTCCTCGACAGCAGCGGTCGCGAGATCCGTCAGATAGACAACGGCATGAAGCAGTTCTTCGATGGCATCAGCCAGAACGTCGACTTCGTGGCCAAGGACCCGCGCGTTGTCGCGGCCAAGGATCTCAAGAGCTACGCCGGCGCCGACGCCGCGCAAATCCCCCTGACCCAGACCAACAAAGACCTGCTGGCGATTTTCGACCAGTTCGCCAAGAGCCACCCGAGCACCGCCTACTTGTCTTTGGGCCTCGCCGACGGCGGTTATGCCAGCTGGCCTGATGACACCAAACTGAACAACTACGACCCACGCGTACGCCCCTGGTACAAAGCCGCCATCGCCGCGCCAGGCGCCACCGTGCGCACCGGCGCCTATTACTGGGCACCGGACGACGTGGTCCTGATCGGCACCGTGCACACCGTCGCCGACGCCACCGGCAACATACTCGGCGTGGTCGGCCTGGACGTGTCGCTCAAGCAGCTCACCGAGCTGGTGCGCAACATCAAGCTGGGCGACAGCGGCTACCTGATGCTGGTGGAAGCCAACGGCAACGTGCTGGTGGACCCCAGCGACGCCAAGCACAACTTCAAGCCGATGGCCGACCTGGGCCCCAACTACGCCGAACTGGCCAAGCGCGGCGACGGCGTGACCCAGATCGACATCGACGGCGTGGCCTACATGGCCAACGTGGTCAGTTCCAAGGATCTGGGCTGGCGCTTTATCGGCCTGATCAAACGCGATGAAGTCATGGCCGGCGCCACCAGCCTCACGTGGTTGATCGCCGCGATTGCCGCCGCCCTGGCCGTGGTGTTCGCGATTGTCGGCGCCAGTTTTGCGAGCATGATCGTGCGCCCGATTCGCGGGGTGGCCGACGGCCTGCAGGAGATTGCCGAAGGCGAAGGCGACCTGACGCGCCAACTCAAGGTGCAAGGCAAAGACGAAACCGCCAGCCTGGCGGGCTGGTTCAACCAGTTCCTGAGCATGATCGCGCAACTGGTGCAGCGCATCGGCAACGCCTCTTCCGACCTGCAAACCGCCGCCGCCGACACCAGCGAAGTCGCCAACAACATGAACCAGGCCGCCGGGCGCCAACGTGAAGCCGTGGAGCTGGTAAGCACCGCGTTCAACGAAATGGTAGCCACCGCCAACGAAGTCGCGCGCTCCTGCAGCGCCGCCGCCGCGAGTGCCGACGAGGGTTACCGCGACGTGCACAATGGCCAGCAGCACATCGGCGAAGCCACCGGCAGCGTGCTCAAGCTCAGCGAAGACCTGCAAAAGTCGACCCAGACCATGCAGTTGCTGGAGCAGGACAGCCAGAACATCAACACCATCCTCGACACCATCCGCTCGATCGCCGAACAGACCAACCTGCTGGCACTCAACGCCGCGATTGAAGCCGCGCGCGCCGGTGACCAGGGCCGCGGTTTTGCCGTGGTCGCCGACGAAGTCCGCGCCCTGGCGCGCCGCACTGCTGACTCCACCGGTGAAATCGACAGCCTGCTGGGCAACCTCGCCCGCCGCACCCAGGAAGTCACCCAGCAGATGCAGGGCAGCCTGCTGGTGTCCCACACCAGCGTGGAACGCATCCAGCAGGCCCGCGACAGCTTCGACAAGATCCAAGGCTCGGTGGACTCGATCCGTGACCAGAACACCCAGATCGCCACCGCGGCCGAAGAACAGCACCAGGTGGCCGAAGAGATCAACCGGCACATCGCGCAGATCCATGCCGATGCGCAACTGGTCGAAGGCTTTGCCCACTCGGCGCAGACCGGATCAGGGCGGTTGACGGATATTTCCGGTCAGCTCAAGGGGTTGGTGGGGCGGTTCAAGTTCTGACCGCTGTCACACCGGGGTCGCCGGCGGGGGCGTGTATTGGCTACTATAGCCACGCACTCCCCGCCTCTTACCCAACCACTGCGGAGCCTTAATGCCCAACCCGAAGGACACGGCCACCGACAGCAGCACCCCGATGATTCCCGAGCAGCGTCGCGAACAGATCCTGCGGCAGTTGCGCAAGCATCAGGTGATGAGCGTGCACCAGTTGATGGAGATGTTCGACTGCTCGCACATGACCGTGCGCCGCGATATCGCCCTGCTGGAGCAGGAAGGCCGGGCGTACTCCGTCACCGGTGGGGTCCGGATCGCCAGCCAGTTGCACAGCGAACCCAGCCATCAATCCAAAGCCGTGGTGGAGTTGCCGCAAAAGCAGGCCATGGCACGACTGGCCGCACGGTTGCTGCACGCCGACATGACGGTGTACCTGGATGCCGGCACCAGCACCCTGGAGATCGTCCCGTATATCAAGGCGCTGTCGGGGATGACCGTGGTCACCAATGACTTCGGGATCGTGCAGGCCCTGATGGATGCGACGCAGGTCACGGTGATCCACACCGGCGGCCAACTGGACCATGACAACCATTCTTCCGTCGGCGGGCTGGCCGTGGCAACCCTGCGCCAGGTGGTGACGGACATCGCCTTTGTGTCCACCAGCTCCTGGGATTTGCACCGAGGTATCACCACCCCCTCGGCGCTGAAAGTCGAGGTCAAGCAAGTGGCGATGCAATCGGCGTCCCAGGTGGTGCTGGTGGCGAGCAGTTCCAAATACGGCACCTTCAGCATGTACCGCATCGCCGGGCTGGAACCGTTCGACGTGATCATCAGCGACGACGCCCTGGCCCCGGCAGCGGCAGATGGCATCCGCAAGCGCGGGATTGAATTGATGCTGCCGGGTGATCCGTTGCCGGCGTGATGCCCTCCCTTTGTAGGAGAGGTCGAGCTTTAGCTAGGCTTCGATGGCGGTGGCAGGGTTGGTAGAGGTGTTGGCTGACATACCGCTATCGGGGGCAAGTCGAATCGTCGCACCGCCCCTCCCACATTTGAACCGAACCGACACAGAGGCTCGTCGACTACCGAGCCGCTTTCCAGTCCCGCAACCATTGCAGGCCCGCCGAGGTGTCGCCCTTTGGCCGGTATTCGCAGCCGACCCAGCCGTCGTAGCCCAACTGGTCCATCAGTTCGAACAGGAACCCATAGTTCAGCTCGCCCAGGTCAGGCTCGTGACGGTCCGGTACCCCGGCAATCTGGATATGGCCAATGCCGTCGAAATCGCGACGCAGCTTGGTGGCCAAGTCGCCTTCGACGATCTGGCAGTGGTAGCAGTCGAACTGCACCTTGAGGTTGCGCGCGCCGACCTCCCGGCAGATGGCGTGGGCCTGGTCCTGGCGATTGAGGAAAAACCCCGGCATGTCGCGGGTGTTGATCGGTTCCAGCAACACGGTGACGCCAACCTCAGCCGCAGCGGCGCTGGCGTAGGCGAGGTTTTCCAGGTACACGGCCTGATGGCGCTGGCGCAGGCTTTCCGAGGGCAGCAAGCCGGCCATGACGTGCACGCGGTCGTTGCCGAGCACGGCGGCGTATTCCAGGGCCCGGTCGAAGCCACTGCGAAACTCGGCCTCACGCCCCGGCAGCGAGGCGATACCGCGCTCCCCCGCCGCCCAATCGCCCGGTGGTGCATTGAACAGGGCCTGGACCAGGCCGTTGTCACTCAGGCGTTGCTTGAGTGCCTCGGCGCTGTAGTCATAGGGGAACAGGTATTCCACCGCGTCAAAACCATCGGCCTTCGCGGCACTAAAGCGCTCGAGAAAGTCATGTTGCGGGTAAAGCATGCTCAGGTTGGCGGCAAAACGAGGCATAGAAACTCCTGGAAATCAGACAAAAGGCCAGATCAACAATGTAATCACGAAACCCAAGGTACCGAGCAAGGTGGTGATCACCGTCCACGTGCGCAGACCGTCGGCCACGTTGAGCCCGGCGAGCTTGGTGAAGATCCAGTAGCCAGCGTCGTTGATATGCGACATCGCCAGCCCGCCACCGCCCATGGCCAGGCACAGCAGCGCCAGGTGGTTGGGCGTGAGGTTGAGGGTCACGATCAGCGGGCTGATGATCCCTGCCGTGGTCACCAGGGCCACGGTGGTCGACCCCTGCACCGCGCGCAGCAACATGGTCAGTAAAAAGCCCAGGGCCAGCACCGGCAGGCCGGTGGTGCGCAGCATGTCGGAGACTACCGCGCCGATGCCGGTGTCCACCAGCACCTTGCCGAACACGCCACCGGCGCCGGCGATCAGGATCACCATGGCCACGCCCGGCAACGCCGAGCCGATCACATCCGACACCTGGCTGCGGCTCCAGCCACGGCGCGAACCCAGCAACCAGGCGCACAGCAAGGTGTCGATCAGCAGCGCCACCAACGGCGCGCCCAGCACGGTCATCACCCCACGCAACGCCGATTCGATCGGCAGCAGCGACGTGGCCAGGGTGCCCAGCAAAATCAGCACAATCGGCAGCAGGATCAGGCTCACAATCAGGCCAAAACCGGGTGCAGGCGCCGCCGGCAGCTTGGCGGCGATGGCGCTGGTGGACTCTTCCAGGCCCATAGGGGACTCGGCCACAGCGCTCTGTTGAACCGCCTGGTGATTGCCGTTGGCCCAGGCCCGCAGGTCTTCATTGGTCACGTGAGGGCCATAGACTTCTGCACGGATATCGTCAGTCATCGGATAGAAGCGTCGGGTCATGCGCCCCGCCACGCGGTAGCCGATGTAGCACAGCAACGCGGTGATCGGCAGGCCGAACATCAGTACCCGGCCCAAGTCGGCGCCCAGTTGGCTGGCGGCGGCCACGGCGCCCGGATGGGGCGGCAGGAACGCATGCACGGTGAGCAGCGCCGCACACATCGGCAAGGCGAACACCAGCAGCGGCTTGCGCGCCCGGCGTGCCACGCCGTAGGCCAACGGCATCAGGATAATCACCCCGACTTCAAAGAACACCGGCACGCCGATGATGAACCCGGCGATGGTCAGCGCCAGCGGCGTACGGCTGTTGCCGAAGCGCTCGATCAACGACTTGGCCAGGGCCTCGGCACCGCCGGACAGCTCGATGATCCGCCCGATCATCGCGCCCAGGGCAATGATGATCGCGATATGGCCAAGGGTCTTGCCCATGCCGCCCTCGATCGTCGCCACCAGGTCAGCCGGTTTCACCCCGGCCACCAGCGCCACCACGATACTCACCAGCATCAACGCGACAAACGGCTGGAATTTGTACCTGAGGACCAGAAACAGCAGCAGCGCGATACCCGCGCCAGCGGTCAACATCAAAATCAGTGGGCTCATTCGAGAATGTCCTGTTGTTATTGTTTTTTCAGGCAAGCCGGGTCCGTCGAGCGTCAAACCAGACGCTCGGGCAGCACTTGCCGTGTCGTCTTGCGGGTTACCAGTGCGCGCCGAACGTCTCGCGCAATTCATCCAGTGCAGCCTGATTCAACGGCGCCGGCCGGGGGTTGCTCATCAACCACAGCCGTGCGGTTTCTTCCAACTCTTCCAGGGCGTAGCTGGCCTTGGCCACCGAACTCTCCCAGACCACCGGCCCCAGGCGTTCGAGCATCACCCCTCGCACGCTGTTGGCCAGTTGCGCGACCTGCTCGGCGACCTTGGGCGAACCCGGACGCTGATAGCCGATCAAGGGAATGTGACCGACCTTCATCACCTGGTAAGGCGTGAGCGGCGGCAAGATATCCTCCGCGCTCCACACGCCTGCCAGGGTCAGCGCAACCAGGTGGGTGGAGTGGGTGTGCACCACTCCGCCCACCGAGGGGTTGCGGTCATACACCTGGCGATGCAGGGCCAGGGTCTTGGACGGTTTGTCCCCGGACACCCATTCGCCTTTCAGGTTGACCTTGGCAATAGCACCTGGCACGAGGCGCCCGAGGCAGGCATCGGTGGGGGTGATCAGCCAGCCATCGTCGAGGCGCGCACTGATATTGCCGGCGCTGCCGACGGTGTAGCCACGTTGATACAGGCTGTGGCCGACATCGCAGATTTCTTCGCGCAGGGCCTGTTCGTCGATGCCAGTCACTGGGCACCTCCGGCCAGGTGCGCGAGGGCTTTGGCGAAGAACTCACGGCCACCGAAGTTGCCGGATTTGAGCGCCAGTGCCAGGGGCTCGGAGGAACTGCTGACGGTGGCCGGCACGCCAGGGTCGATCTGCGCACCAATCTGCAATAGGTTGACGCCGAGGGCCTTGACCACCGCGCCGGAGGTTTCCCCGCCGGCGATCACGAAACGCCGCACGCCTTGCTCGCGCAAGCCCGCGGCGATCTCGCCCAAGGCGTTCTCCACCAGGGCCCCGGCGCGCTCGACGCCGAGCCGCTCTTGCACGGCCTTGACCTCGGCCGGGGTGCTGGTGGCGTAGATCAATACGGTGTGTGCGCTGTCGCGGGCAAACGCCAGCGCCTGCGCCACCACCGGCTCACCGGCAGCCAGGGCGATGGGATCAATGCGCAATGCCGGGCGACCCGCCTCGCACCAGGCCGCGACCTGGCCAAGGGTCGCTACCGAGGCACTGCCGGCGAGCACCACCTCGCCACCGCTGATAGTCGGCAGCGTCGCCGCATCGAAGTCGCGCAGCTTACCGGCACGGCGGAAATTGCCTGGCAAACCCAAGGCCAGGCCCGAGCCACCCGTGAGCAAAGGCAAGTCGGCGCAAGCGCTGCCGAGGGTGTAGAGGTCTTGATCGGACAGCGCATCGGCGATGGCAATGCCCACGCCTTGCTCGCGCAGTTCGGCGATTTTTTTACGGGTCGCCTCGACGCCCGCGGCGATGCTGTCGTACCGCAGCAGCCCGACCGGCAGTTGCGTCTGGCTCTGCAGCACGCGCACCAGATTCGCGTCGCCCATGGGCGTCAGCGGGTGATGTTGCATGCCCGACTCATTGAGCAACTGGTCCTGCACAAACAGGTGGCCACGGAAAATCGTCCGGCCGTTTTCCGGGAACGCCGGGCAGGCCAGGGTGAAATCACTGCCCAGCGCCTTGAGCAAGGCCTCGCTGACCTGGCCGATATTGCCGGCGGCAGTGGAGTCAAAGGTCGAGCAATACTTGAAGAAAATCTGTTCGCAGCCCTGCTCGCGCAGCCAGTCCAGCGCGGCCAGGGATTCCTCCACAGCCTCTGCGACCGGCGTGGTACGCGACTTGAGGGCGATGACGATGGCGTCCGCATCCAGCCCGTCCGCGACTTCACGGCTGGGGATGCCAATGCTCTGCACCGTGCGCATACCGCCGCGCACCAGCATGTTGGCCAAGTCGGTGGCACCGGTGAAATCGTCGGCGATGCAGCCCAGCAACGGGCGCGTGGTGTGGTTAGTCATAAAGCGTTCCTTACACCGGCTCGGGCTTGGCAGTCGGCAGGTCGATGCCGGGGAAAATCTTGATCACCGCCGAGTCGTCCTCGCGGCCAAAACCGGCGCTGGAAGCCTGCATGAACATCTGGTGCGCAGTGGCCGACAACGGCAGCGGAAACTTGCTCGCACGCGCGGTATCCAGCACCAGGCCGAGGTCCTTGACGAAAATATCCACCGCCGACAGTGGCGTGTAGTCGGCCTTGAGAATGTGCGGCACGCGGTTTTCGAACATCCAGGAATTGCCGGCGCTGTGGGTGATCACCTCGTACAAGGCATCGGCGTCCACGCCTTCGCGCAGGCCCAGGGCCATGGCTTCGGCGGAGGCGGCGATGTGCACGCCGGCGAGCAACTGGTTGATGATCTTGACCTTGGAGCCCAAACCATGGACGTCGCCCAGGCGATACACCTTGCCGGCCATGCCCGCCAGCACTGCATCGGCCTTGGCATAAGCGGCCTGCGGGCCGGAGGTCATCATGGTCATCTCACCGGCGGCGGCCTTGGCCGCACCGCCGGAAATCGGCGCATCCAGGTACAGCAGGCCGTGTTCGCCCAAGCGCTGGCCGAGGTCCACGGCGTAGGTCGGGGCCACGGTGGCACAGCCGATCACCAGGCTGGCGGGACGCAGCGCCGCCACGGCACCGCCCTCACCAAACAGCACGGTCTCGGTCTGCTCGGCGTTGACCACCACGGTGATGAGCACATCACAGGCCTCGGCCATCTGCGCCGGCGACGCGCACGCCACCCCGCCTTCGCCGGCGAACTGCCGGGTAACCGCCTCGCGTACATCACAGGCATGCACATTGAAACCTGCGCGCAACAGCGAGCGGGCAATGCCCAGCCCCATCGCGCCCAGACCGATCACACCGACATTCTTATTATTCATGGGGTACTCCAGGGGAAAACGGCGGCTGACACCACACCGGCGAGCCGCGTTGGAATTGGGATCGATCATCCACCAATGAACGGATTATGTGAAGTATTTTTTCGATCTAACATTTTTTAACATCGCCCCAAGAAGAATTTCACACCCCCTTTATCGCCTTACCCACGCAAACTCATTTGCGACGCTTGTGCTTTGCGTATTATGGTATACCATCATACGCAATCCACTCCCCCACACCTGATGGAGCCGCTCATGAGTTTCGAAATTCGCAAGATCGTCAGCTACGTTGAAGAAACCTTTATCGAAGGCGGCAAGGCCTCGGATACCCCGGTGAAGATGGTCGGCCTCGCCGTGGTGCTGAAGAATCCATGGCTGGGTCGTGGCTTCGTCGAAGACCTCAAGCCGGAAATCCGGGCCAATTGCTCCGACCTCGGCGCGCTGATGGTCGAGCGCCTGGTGGGCATCATTGGCGGCGCCGAAAACATCGAGGCGTATGGCAAGGCTGCTGTGGTCGGGGCCGATGGCGAGATCGAACACGCCAGCGCGATCATCCATACCCTGCGCTTCGGCAATCACTACCGCGAAGCGGTCAAGGCCAAGAGCTACCTGAGCTTCACCAACAAGCGCGGCGGCCCGGGCACCTCGATCCAGATCCCGATGATGCACAAGGACGACGAAGGCCTGCGTTCGCACTACATCACCCTGGAAATGCACATCGAGGATTCGCCGCGTGCCGATGAAATCGTCGTGGTATTGGGCTGCGCCGATGGCGGCCGCCTGCACCCTCGTATCGGCAACCGCTATATCGACCTGGAAGAGCTGGCCGCTGAAAAAGCCCAGTAAGCAAGACCGGCCAAAACAAAAAGCATGCAGGAGCGCTCCATGATTCGGCTCACCGCTGAACGCACCCCGGCTGGCACCAGTTATCTGGCGACCGGCCAAGGCCAGCCTGTGGTTTTGATCCACGGCGTGGGCCTGAATAAAGAAATGTGGGGCGGGCAAGTCGTTGGCCTGGCCACGAATTACCGCGTGATCACCTATGACATGCTCGGCCATGGCGCCAGCCCGCGCCCGGCCGCCGGCACGCCGCTGCTGGGGTATGCCGATCAGTTGCTGGAGCTGCTCGACCACCTGCAATTGCCCCAGGCCACGGTGATCGGTTTTTCCATGGGCGGCCTGGTCGCCCGGGCGTTTGCCCTGCACTACCCCGAGCGCCTCACATCCCTGGTAGTGCTCAACAGTGTGTTCAACCGCAGCCCCGAACAGCGTGCCGGCGTGATCGCACGCACCGCCCAGGCCGCCGAACACGGCCCGGATGCGAATGCCGAAGCTGCGCTGTCGCGCTGGTTCAGCCGTGAATACCAGGCGGCCAACCCGGCGCAGATCGCCGCCCTGCGTGAAACCCTGGCGGGCAACGACCCCCAGGGCTACCTGACTACCTACGAACTGTTTGCGACCCAGGACATGTACCGCGCCGACGACCTCAAGGGCTTGCGCGTACCGACCCTGGTCGCCACCGGCGAACTCGACCCCGGTTCAACCCCGGAAATGGCCCGGCAACTGGCCGATCGTATTCCCGGCGCCACCGTTGCGGTGCTGGCCGAGCAACGGCATATGATGCCGGTAGAATCGCCACGCCTGGTCAACCAGCTGCTGCTGGGCTTCCTCGACACGGTGTACGCCCAAAACAATCCAATCAAGGGGATCGTTGCATGACACTCACACGCTTCCAGATGTGCATCGGCGGTGAATGGGTCGATGCCCTGTCCGGCAAGACTTTCGACAGCCTCAACCCGGCCCTGGCCGAACCCTGGGCGCAACTGCCCGACGCCGATGAGGCCGATGTGGAGCGCGCCGTGCAGGCCGCCCAAAGCGCCTTCGACAGCCCGGCCTGGCGTGGCCTCACCGCCACCGCACGGGGCAAATTGCTGCGCCGCCTGGGTGACCTGATCGCCGACAACAAGGAGCAACTGGCCCAGCTCGAAAGCCGCGACAACGGCAAGTTGATCCGCGAAACCCGTGGCCAGGTCAGCTACCTGCCGGAGTTTTTCCACTACACCGCCGGCCTGGCCGACAAGCTCGAAGGCGGCACCCTGCCGCTGGACAAGCCGGACCTGTTCGCCTACACCGTGCACGAAGCCATGGGCGTGGTCGCCGCGATCATTCCGTGGAACAGCCCGCTGTACCTGACCGCGATCAAACTCGCGCCGGCCCTGGCGGCGGGCAATACCATCGTGATCAAACCGTCGGAACACGCCTCGGCGACCATCCTCGAACTCGCGCGCCTGGCCCTCGAAGCCGGGATCCCAGCGGGCGTGGTCAACGTGGTCACCGGCTACGGCCCCAGCACCGGCGCCGCCCTCACCCGGCACCCACTGGTACGCAAGATCGCCTTCACCGGCGGCGCGGCCACGGCCCGCCACGTGGTGCGCAGCAGCGCGGAGAACTTCGCCAGGCTGTCCCTGGAACTGGGCGGCAAATCGCCGAATATCATCTTTGCCGACGCCGACCTCGACAGCGCCATCAACGGTGCGATTGCCGGTATCTACGCGGCGTCCGGGCAGAGCTGCGTGTCCGGTTCGCGCCTGCTGGTGCAGGATGAGATCTACGACGAATTCGTCGAGCGCCTGGTGGCGCGTGCCGAGCGCATCCGCATCGGCAACCCCCAGGACGACGCCAGCGAAATGGGGCCCATGGCCACCGCGCAGCAACTGGCCGTGGTCGAGGGCTTGGTCGCCGATGCCATCGCTGAAGGCGCGCGCCTGCGCACCGGTGGCAAACGCCCGCAGAACCTCGGTGAAGGCTGGTTCTATGAGCCAACCTTGTTCGAGTGCGACAGCAACTCGATGAAGATCATGCAGGAAGAAGTGTTCGGCCCGGTGGCCTCGGTCATCCGTTTCAAGGACGAAGCCGAAGCGCTGGCCATCGCCAACGACTCGCAATTCGGCCTCGCCGCCGGCATCTGGACCCGCGACCTCGGCCGCGCCCACCGCCTGGCGCGGGACGTGCGCTCGGGGATCATCTGGGTCAACACCTACCGCGCCGTGTCGGCCATGGCGCCTATCGGCGGCTTCAAGAACAGCGGCTACGGACGCGAAAGCGGCATCGATTCGGTGCTCGCCTACACCGAGCTGAAGACGGTGTGGATCAACCTCTCCCAGGCGCCCATGCCTGATCCTTTTGTGATGCGTTAAGAGACCCCGACCATGATCGAACCCGGCATTTACAAAGACGTCATGAGCTCATTCCCCTCCGGGGTCACGGTGGTCACCACCCTCGACCCGGACGGCGGTATCGTCGGCATTACCGCCAGTGCGTTCAGCGCGCTGTCGATCGACCCGGCGCTGGTGCTGTTCTGCCCTAACTATGGGTCGGACACCTACCCGATCCTGCGCGACAGCAAGCGCTTCGCGATCCACTTGCTGTCCGCCGACCAGACCGCCGAGGCCTATGCTTTCGCCAGCAAAGGCAAGGAAAAGGCCAAGGGCATCGAGTGGCACCTGAGCGACTTGGGCAACCCGCTGCTGGCCAAGGCCACGGCGATCATTGAGTGCGAACTGTGGCGCGAATACGACGGCGGCGATCACGCGATCATCGTCGGCGCGGTAAAGAACCTGATCCTGCCCAAGGAGCCGGTCACGCCGATGATCTACCACAAGGGCAAGCTGGGCCCGCTGCCGGCCCTGGCCTGAGGCGCGCGGGGGCCGTGAGGGTTTGTCGCTTAAGGAACGCAGCATGATAAACTTGGGCACGATTTTCGGCCCTCAATCGGCCCCGGCCGGCCGAGGCCTCCAGTTAACCGCTAAATTCAGAGCAGACCCCATGAAACGCGCGCCCCTCGACGACAGCTTCAAGGTCAATCACAACCCGGTCACCCTGCGCGAAATCGTGCTGGAAAAACTGCGCAGCGCCATCATGAACTTCCAACTGCTGCCCGGTGACCGCCTGGTGGAGCGCGACCTGTGCGACCGCCTCGGCGTCAGCCGCACCTCGGTACGCGAAGCCTTGCGTCACCTGGAGTCCGAAGGCCTGGTGGAATTCGCCGATGCCAAGGGCCCGCAGGTGGCGATCATCACCCTGGCCGACGCCGTCGACATCTATGAACTGCGCTGCGTGCTCGAAGGCTTGATCGTGCAGCTGTTTACCCTGCGCGCCAAGGCCAAGGACATCAAGGCCCTGGAAAAAGCCCTGGAAGAAAACCGCAAGGCCCTCAAGGACGGTGAGCTGCAACAGGTCATCGACTCGGTCCAGGGCTTCTACGACGTGCTGCTTGAAGGTTCGGGCAACCATGTGGCGGCCACCCAGTTGCGCCAGTTGCAAGCGCGCATCAGCTACCTGCGCGCCACCTCGGTGTCCCAGGAAAACCGTCGCGGCACCAGTAACCAGGAAATGGAACGCATGGTCCAGGCGATCAAGAGCGGCGACCCGCTGGCGGCCCACCAGGCCTGCGTCGATCACGTGCGCGCCGCCGCCGCTGTGGCCCTGGACTACCTCAAGCGCAAACAGGAAGAAACCGGCAAGATTCCGGAAATCACCCTGCCCATCGCGCTGAAAGAACCGCGCATAGGTCACTGACCTTGGCCAGCCCCAGTTTTTGCCCGACATGCGGCGGCAGTGACCTCGGTCACCAGCTGCCACCGGGCGATACCCATGAGCGCCTGATGTGCCGGGGCTGCGGCTATATCCACTACATCAACCCCAAGATCATCGCCGGCTGCATCATCGAGCAGGACGGCAAATACCTGCTGTGCCAACGGGCGATCCCGCCCCGCCCGGGCACCTGGACCTTGCCTGCCGGCTTTATGGAAGGTGGCGAAACCACTGAGCAGGCGGCGTTGCGTGAAGTCTGGGAAGAAAGCGGCGTACGCGCCGAGATCCTCTCGCCCTACTCGATCTTCAGCGTGCCCAGGATCAGCGAGGTGTACATCATCTTCCGCGCCATCGCGCTGGAGATCACCGGCCAGTTCGGCCCGGAAACCCTCGACTACAAGTTCTTCGCGCCCGAGGAGATTCCCTGGGAGAGCATCTACTACCCGGCGATCCGGCAGATTCTCGAACGGTATATCGAGGAACGCCAGGCTGGGGTGTATGGCATCTATATCGGTAATGACGACAGCGGCAAGATCCACTTTATCCGCTGATCTCACGGCTGAGCACGGATCAAAATGTGGGAGGGGGCTTGCTCCCGATAGCGGTGTATCAGTCAGCATCCTTGTAGCTGACAGACCTCTATCGGGAGCAAGCCCCCTCCCACATTTGGCCCATGTTCGGCCTGATGACCTAGGGTGCTAGCCCTTCCACAATGATGATCTGCGCCAGCCCCGCCCCTTCACGGTGCGCCTTCGCCTCCTGATATTCAGCGGACTCATAACACGCCACTGCCTGCTCATAGCTCTCAAACTCAATCACCACATTACGCTGCCGTGCCGGCCCGCCTTCCATTGCCTCGCTGCGCCCGCCCCTGGCCAGGAACCGCCCGCCAAACTTCGCAAACGCCGCCGGCGCGCGCTGGGTGTACTGCGTGTATTGCTCGGCATCGGACACATCCACATGGGCAATCCAGTAGGCCTTCATCGTGACATCCTCTTGTTGAGTTTTTGTGGTATACCATAATACATACAACCAAAAAATCGAGCACTCTCCATGTCCTTCAACAGCATCGCAGACATCATCGAAGACTACCGCCAAGGCAAGATGGTGCTCCTGGTGGACGACGAAGACCGGGAAAACGAAGGCGACCTGTTGCTGCCTGCGGCCTGCTGTACCGCCGAGACTATCAGTTTCATGGCTCGCGAAGCCCGTGGCCTGATCTGCCTGACCCTCACCGACGAACACTGCCAGCGCCTGGGCCTGGAACAGATGGTGCCGAGCAATGGCAGCGTGTTCAGCACCGCGTTTACCGTGTCCATCGAAGCCGCCAGCGGCGTGACTACCGGCATCTCCGCCGCCGACCGCGCACGCACCGTGGCAGCGGCCGTAGATGTCAATGCCGGGCCGGCCGACATCGTGCAGCCGGGGCATATCTTCCCGTTGCGCGCCAAGGATGGCGGCGTGTTGACGCGCGCCGGCCACACCGAAGCCGGCTGCGACTTGGCGCGCCTGGCCGGGCACACCCCGGCGTCGGTGATCGTCGAAGTGATGAACGACGACGGCACCATGGCCCGCCGCCCCGACCTGGAAATCTTCGCGCGCAAGCACGGCATCAAGATCGGCACCATCGCCGACCTGATCCACTACCGCCTCAGCACCGAACGCACCGTGGTGCGCATCGGCGAACGCGACCTGCCCACGGTGCACGGCACGTTCCGCCTGATCACCTTTGAAGACCGCATCGACGGCGGCGTGCACATGGCCATGGTGATGGGCCAGTTGCGCCGCGATACCCCGGCGCTGGTGCGCGTGCATGTGATCGACCCGCTGCGCGACCTGGTCGGTGCCGACTACAGCGGCCCGTCCAACTGGACGCTGTGGGCGGCCTTGCAACGTGTCGCCGCTGAAGGCAGCGGCGTGGTGGTGGTGCTGGCCAACCATGAGTCGTCCCAGGCGCTGCTGGAACGCGTGCCGCAACTGACCCAGGCACCGCGTCAGTTCAACCGCTCGCAGTCGCGCATCTATTCCGAAGTGGGCACCGGGGCGCAGATCTTGCAGGACCTCGGCGTCGGCAAGTTGCGTCACCTCGGCCCGCCCCTCAAATACGCCGGGCTGACCGGCTACGACCTGGAGGTGGTCGAGAGCATTGCCTTCACCGAATGACGGATAACCGGTAAGGCAAAATGCTTGCACAAAGTTTGGAATACCATAATATGATATTCCATAGACCGAACGCTTCCGCCAAGTGCGCCCGCCAGGGAGAGCACCAATAACAGCCCTTGGCACGGTCGCCTTTTGGGGCCTCGATTAGAGGCCCCGGATGGACCTACTGCTCCCGATAGGCGGGCATTACCAAGCCCGCTCAATAACAAAACAAATGAGGGCGTGAAAATGGTGTTGAACAAACGTGCAACCGCAGTGCTGTTCGCGGGTTTATTGGCCACAGCCACTCACGCGGCCATGGCGGCCGAAAGCGTCAATTTCGTGAGCTGGGGCGGTAGCACCCAGGATGCGCAGAAGCAGGCCTGGGCCGACCCGTTCAGCAAGGCCAGCGGCATTACCGTGGTCCAGGATGGGCCCACCGACTACGGCAAACTCAAGGCTATGGTCGAAAGCGGCAACGTGCAGTGGGACGTGGTGGATGTCGAGGCCGACTTTGCCTTGCGCGCCGCCGCCGAAGGCCTGCTCGAACCCCTCGACTTCTCGGTGATCCAGCGCGACAAGATCGACCCGCGCTTCGTCTCCGACCATGGCGTGGGCTCGTTCTTCTTCTCCTTCGTGCTCGGCTACAACGAAGGCAAGCTCGGCGCCGGCAAGCCCCAGGACTGGACCGCTCTGTTCGACACCAAGACCTACCCCGGCAAGCGCGCCCTCTACAAATGGCCAAGCCCCGGCGTGCTCGAACTGGCGCTGCTGGCAGACGGCGTCCCGGCCGACAAGCTCTACCCCCTGGACCTGGACCGCGCCTTCAAGAAACTCGACACCATCAAGAAAGACATCGTCTGGTGGGGCGGCGGTGCGCAGTCGCAACAGTTGTTGGCCTCCGGCGAAGTCAGCATGGGCCAGTTCTGGAACGGTCGCATCCACGCCCTGCAGGAAGACGGCGCGCCCGTGGGCGTGAGCTGGAAGCAGAACCTGGTCATGGCCGACATCCTCGTCGTGCCTAAAGGATCGAAAAACAAAGCGGCGGCGATGAAGTTCCTGGCCAACGCCAGCAGCGCCAAGGGCCAGGCAGATTTCTCCAACCTGACCGCCTATGCACCGGTGAACATCGACAGCGTGCAGCGCCTGGATTCGGTGCTCGCGCCGAACCTGCCGACCGCCTACGTCAAGGACCAGATCACCCTCGATTTCGCCTACTGGGCCAAGAACGGTCCGGCCATTGCGACACGGTGGAATGAATGGCTAGTCAAATGAAAATGACGGCAACCACACCGACCGGGAGCGCCCTCGGCGCTGCCGGCGCGGTTTCGCCCAAGGCCGGGGCGCCGTCCCTGGCACAGCGCTGGCGGGGCTCAAGCAACCTGATCCCGGCCCTGCTGTTCCTCGGCCTGTTCTTCCTGGCGCCGCTGATCGGCCTGCTGCTGCGCGGTGTGCTGGAGCCGGTGCCGGGCCTGGGCAACTATGAACAGCTGTTCGCCAACTCGGCCTATGCACGGGTGCTGCTCAACACCTTTTCGGTGGCGGGCCTGGTGACCCTGTTCAGCCTGCTGCTGGGCTTTCCGCTGGCCTGGGCGATCACCCTGGTGCCGCGCGGCTGGGGACGCTGGATCCTGAATATTGTGCTGCTGTCGATGTGGACCAGCCTGCTCGCCCGCACTTACTCCTGGCTGGTCTTGCTGCAAGCCTCCGGGGTGATCAACAAGGCGCTGATGGCCATGGGCATCATCGATGTGCCCCTGGAGATGGTGCATAACCTCACCGGCGTGGTGATCGGCATGAGCTACATCATGATCCCGTTCATCGTGCTGCCATTGCAGGCGACCATGCAGGCCATCGACCCGATGATCCTGCAGGCCGGCTCGATCTGCGGCGCGAGCCCGTGGACCAACTTCTTCCGCGTGTTCCTGCCGCTGTGCCGGCCGGGGTTGTTCTCCGGCGGCCTGATGGTGTTCGTGATGTCCCTCGGTTACTACGTCACCCCGGCACTGCTCGGCGGTGCGCAGAACATGATGCTGCCCGAGTTCATCATCCAGCAGGTGCAATCGTTCCTCAATTGGGGCCTGGCCAGTGCCGGCGCCGCGTTGCTGATCTTCATCACTCTGGTGCTGTTCTACTTCTACCTGAAGCTTCAGCCGGAATCCCCGGTTGGCGCCAGCAACGCGAGGTAAGCCGTCATGCTCCTGACCCCCAATGCCATGAGCCGCAGGATGCGCTTGGGCCTCTACACCACCACCGGGTTGATCGGCCTGTTCCTGCTGCTGCCGATCGTGTTCATCGTGCTGCTGTCGTTCGGCTCGTCGCAATGGCTGGTGTTCCCGCCGCCGGGCTGGACGCTGAAATGGTACGGCCAGTTCTTCTCCAACGCCGACTGGATGAACGCAGCCATGGCCAGCCTCAAGGTGGCCGTGCTGACCACCGTATTCGCCGTCGCCCTCGGCCTGCCCACCGCCTTTGCCCTGGTGCGCGGGCGCTTCCCCGGCCGTGAATTGCTCTACGGCCTGTTCACCCTGCCGATGATCGTGCCGCTGGTGATCATCGCCGTGGCGGTGTACGCGCTGTTCCTGAAGCTTGGCTACACCGGCACGATGTTCGCCTTTGTGGTCAGCCATGTGATCGTGGCGCTGCCGTTCACCATCATCTCGATCATCAACTCGCTGAAACTGTTCGACCAGTCGATCGAAGACGCGGCGGTGATCTGCGGCGCCTCGCGGTTGCAGGCGGTGTTCAAGGTGACCTTTCCGGCGATTCGTCCGGGGATGGTCGCCGGTGCGCTGTTCGCCTTCCTGGTCTCGTGGGACGAAGTGGTGCTCAGCGTGATGATGGCCAGCCCGACCCTGCAAACCCTTCCCGTAAAAATGTGGACCACCCTGCGCCAGGACCTGACGCCTGTGATCGCCGTCGCGTCGACGCTGCTGATCGGCCTCTCGGTGCTGGTCATGGTGATTGCCGCCGCCGTTCGCCGGCGTACCGAAACCCGCGCTTGAGCGCCGAGGAGAAGAACATGAGTGCAGTGATCAACGATGTCGCGCAGAGCCATGGCCAACCCCTGGTCAGCCTGCGCAACCTGAACAAGCACTACGGCGAATTCGCTGCCGTGGACAATATCTCGCTGGACATCCAGGACGGCGAATTCCTCACCTTCCTCGGCTCCAGCGGCTCGGGCAAAAGCACCACGCTGTCGATGCTTGCCGGCTTCGAAACGCCAAGCAGCGGCGAGATCCTGGTCAGTGGCCAATCGCTGGTCAACGTACCGCCGCACAAGCGCGACATCGGCATGGTGTTCCAGCGCTACTCACTGTTCCCGCATTTGTCGGTGCGCGACAATATCGCCTTCCCCCTGGCGATTCGCAAACTGGCCAGCGCCGAACGCGAAAAGCGCGTCGACGCCATGCTCAAGCTGGTGCAGCTTGAGCAATTTGCGCATCGCCGCCCTTCGCAATTGTCCGGCGGCCAACAGCAACGGGTCGCCATCGCCCGCGCGCTGGTGTACGAACCCCGCATCCTGCTGATGGACGAACCCCTCGGCGCCCTCGACAAGAAGTTGCGCGAAGACCTGCAGGACGAACTGCGCCAACTGCACCGGCGCCTGGGCATCACCATCGTCTACGTGACCCACGACCAGGAAGAAGCCATGCGCCTGTCCCAGCGCATCGCGATTTTCAGCCACGGCAAGATCGTCGGCCTGGGCAGCGGCTTCGACCTGTACCAGAACCCGCCGAACGCGTTCGTGGCGTCGTTCCTCGGCAACTCCAACTTCCTCAAGCTCAAGGCCCAGGGCAACGCGGCGGCGGCGTTCGAAGGCCGATCCGTGTCGATCCGCCTGACCAGCGGCCTGCACACCGAGCAGGATGTGCTGCTGATGGTACGCCCGGAAAAAGCCCTGGCGCTGAGTGTCGAACAGGCCGCTGAGCAACCGCTGGCAGCGGGCTGGAATGAAGTGTCGGCGATTGTGGGTGAGGTGCTGTTCCTCGGCGAAAGCCAGACCTGCACAGTGAAAACCCTCGGCGGCACATCGATGACAGTCAAGGCGCTGTCCGCTGCGGGCATGCCCCTCAAGGCCGGCGACCCGGTGCGTGTGCGCTGGGCGACGGCGGATGCGTGTGTGTATACGCAGTGGGCGGAGAGTGATCTGAACAAGGCCGCAGGCGCGCATTGAATCCCATGTGGGAGGGGGCTTGCCCTAATGCCAGTCAGTTAAGGCTTTTTGTAGGAGCGAGCTTGCTCGCGAAAAACTCACAGGCGCCGCGTTCATTCAGGAAGCACGCGTTATCGTTGACGTTTTTCGCGAGCAAGCTCGCTCCTACAGGAGGCGATGTACGCTTAACTGACTGGCATTAGGGCTTGCCCCCGATAGCGTTGTGTCAGTTAAAGATGCATTCACTGACACTCCCTCATCGGGGCAAGCCCCCTCCCACATTTGAGGTGCGTTTATCCGTCAACTCTTGCGCTCGAAAATCGCCCCCTCGATCCCCAGCACTTCACGGGTATCCGCATAAATCCCCACGCCCTTCTCCCACACGTGCTTGATCGACCGGTCGGCGCAGCGAATCCGGTAATTGAGCTCGAACGGCTCCTGCCGTGACAACGCATATTGCACCTCGCGCCATACGTAGTCAGCGTCCTGCGCCAGGATCAGGCTGTTGTAGGTGAACTCATGGTTGTCCACCAGGCGTTCGGCAGGGTAGCCGGTGAGTTGCAGGCAGCCGGCGCTGACGAATTCCATGGTCCAGTCGCGGTTGTTGCGGCCGCGATAGATCAGGCCCGGCATGCTGTCGAGCAAGCTCATGCTGCTGCGCTGGCTGGCCTGCCAGGCGATTTCGCGGCGCTTGTGGGCAGTAACGTCCCCGGCCACCAAATAGAAGCCTTGGGGGCCGCGCTTGAGGCTGATCTCGAACCAGCGCAGTTCGCCACTGGGGTGCACAAAGCGCAGGCGCTGGTTGAATGAGGTGTCGGGGCGGCGGCGCAGTTCATTCAGGGCCTGGCGCCATAGCGGGCGGTCTTCCTGGTGCACGTAGTCCATCAGGTTGCGCTCCGCGCCCGGCGCGCCCATCAACTCGGCCCAGGCCAGGTTGAAGTGGGCGATCTGGCCGTTGTCGCGCAGTTGCAATAAGGCGGCGGGAAAGCAATCCATCAGGTCAATCGGCGGGGGCGCAAACGCTTCGGGGCTGTCCCTCATCTAGTGGCGCTCCTCGTGTTTCATCAAGGCACCGCTGTGCACCCAGGCCGCCAGCTCCAGGCGCGAATGCAGGCCGAGCTTCTGCAACAGGCTGCGCACGTAGATTTTCACCGTGCCGTCGCTGATCCCCAGCTCCCGGCCGATCTGTTTGTTGCTCATGCCGGCGGCGATCAGCGCCAGGGTCTGGCCTTCGCGCTCGGTAAGGTTTTCGCTGCCCGCAGCCTCACACGCTTGCGTGGGCTCGGCCTGGTCGGCGAGCAAGGCAATCAGGCTCGAGTCCAGCACGATCGCGCCCTTGTGACAGTTGCGCATATACGCCAGCAACGCATCCGGCTCGGTTTCCTTGAGCACATAACCGCTGGCGCCCAGGCGCAAGGCCGTGAGCAACTCGGCGCGGTCCATGGAGGCGGTGAGCACCACCACCTGGCAATCCAGGCGCAACTGGCGCAGTTCGTCCAGCACCTGCAAGCCGCTGAGGCCGGGCATGTGCAAATCCAGCAGCACCTGTTGCGGCGTCAGGCTCACGGCCAGGTTGATGCCCTCGCGGCCGCTGGCCGCCTGCCCCACCACTTCGAAGTCGCCGCTGGCATCGAACAACTGCGCCAGGCCCTTGCGAAACAACGGGTGATCATCGATCAGTAATAAGGTCGTGCAGTCCATCGAGACTCCCCTGTGGCAGATCGTGGTGGCGGCGCAGGCCAAGGTGCACGCGCACCCCGTGCGGGCGGATCGCTTCTATGCTCAGCCGTGCGCCGATGCTGGCGGCGCGCTCGCGGATAATCGCCAGGCCGAAATGGTTGTGCTCGTCGCAGGCCGGGATCAAGCCGATGCCATCGTCTTCCACCGACACCGAGGCGTCGCCGTCCTGGGTCTGGCGCAGTTCGATGCGCACGTGGCGCGCGTGGGAATGCCGCACCGCATTGGCCAGGGCCTCGCGAATGATCTGCAGGATCTGCAATTCGGTTTCCGGGCTCAGGGCGTCGTCGGCCAGGCGGTTGTCGAGTTCGAAGACAATGATGCAGCGCCGCGAGAACTCCGCGACCGAATCGGCCAGGGCCTGGCGCAGCGAGCGCCCGTCCATGGTCAGACGCGCACTGGTGATCAGCTCGCGCACCTGGCGTTGCAGTTGGCTCAGGCCGGTGCACAAGTCCTGCAGTGCCGGCTCGCCCAGCTGCGACTGCAAGCCATGGGCCTGGAACGACAGGTAGCCCAACTGCTGCGCCACCGAATCGTGCAGCTCACGGGCCAGGGCGCCGTGGCGGGAGGTCGCCTGTTTGCGCTGCTGCTCACGGTTGTGGCTGCGCAGGCGTACGCTCACGCCTACCGCCTGCGCCGCCTCTTCCAGTAACTGGCGCCAACTGGCACCGGCGCGCCGGGGGGTGTCGAGCAGCAATGCGCCCTTTTCACCCTCGGGCAAGGCGCACACCAGACGGTGCACGCCCCGTTGCCGGCAAGGTCCGCAGGCTTGGGGAGCGTCCGTCACGCTGGCGTCGCGCCAGGGGCAACGCGCGACCGCCTGGCAGCCGTCGACCCACCCTCGCCGCGTCGGGCCCAGGTCTTCGCCGCCGAGGATCAGGTTAAGCCGGGCAGGCGGCAGCAGTGCGTCGAAACGGTCCAGGAAACCCGACAAGGCACCGTCAGCGTGCAGGGGCAACCCGGCCAACAACCTGCGCACGCTGCGCGCCTGTTCGGCGCGTACAGGCCCCAACCAGAGCGGCCAGCCTTTTGGTCGTGTCAGCACTCTTTGATAACTCCCCGTCCGGTTGCTCTGTGTGGTCGAAAGGCCCAGCAACTTCCATGCCCCGAATGGCCGGCGCGCAAGGCTTATCTCCAAAGGCATAGCCCTTTTTCCAGATTGAGAAGATTTTCCCCATAGGAAAGTATCTCTCCCAACAGGAAACAAACACACACCGTGGAGAGCCCGCATGACGCCTACCCGCAGCCGCCCCATCGTGGTGATGCAATCAGCCGCCGCCAGCGCAGCGTTCATCAGCGAACTGCACATGCCCGTGCTGTTGAACGGCGAACACCCCGAGTTTGCGCGACGCCTGCAACAGGCGCTGGCCAGCGCCACCGTGGGCTGCCGGCTCTACCTGCTGGGCGACGAAGCCTTTATCTGGCGTGTGCACGGCGAGGCCCGCGTCGCTGGCCTGGAACACGACGAGATCGACATGACCTGCATCCCCGGCCTGCGCCAGGTGTATTGCGCACACTGCGGCCTGACCCAGGCGGCCGGGCCGGAGCCGCTGTTGAACTGCATCGGCTGCCACGTCGGGCTGGAGGTCCGCACGCATTTTTCCCGGCGCCTGGGGGCGTATCTCGGCGTGTGCATCAACCCCGACCAACCCTACGCGGGGTTCCAGCCATGAGCGCGGCCCTCAACGTCCAGGTCAGCGCCGCACGCATGCTCACGCCGGTGGTGCGCGAATTCACCCTGACGCCCGCCACGGGCAGCCTGCCCGGCTTCTCGCCCGGCAGCCATGTGCAGGTGCACCTGCCGCTGGGCGAGGGCACGGTGCGCAACGCCTATTCACTCACCAGCGACCCGGCGCACACCCAGCACTACCGCATCGCCGTGCGCCTGCAAGACGCCTCGCGCGGTGGCTCGCAGTACCTGCACAGGCAGGTGCAGGTCGGCGACACCCTGCAGATTTCGCCGCCGGCCAATCTGTTCGCACCCCATGGCACCGCGCGCCTGCATATCCTCATCGCCGCCGGGATCGGGATCACGCCGTTCATGGCCTATATCGCCGCGATGGAACAACAGCAGGCCAACTTCGAGCTGCATTACCTGTTCCGCCGGGGCCTCAGTGACGCCTATCTCGACGAGCTGCAACAGCGTCTCGGCCCGCGCCTGCACACCTACGACCGGCGCCCGGACCTTAACCCAATCCTCGGCAACCGGCCGCTGGGCAGCCACGTCTACACCTGTGGCCCGCAGCCCTTGCTCGAGGCGGTTGAGCAACACGCCACACGCCTCGGTTGGCCGAGCAGGCGTGTGCATTCGGAAGCCTTCAAGGGCGCACAACCCGGCCAACCATTCGACCTGCAGCTGCTGCGCAGCGGCCGACGCCTGCGGGTCGAGGCCGAGCAAAGCCTGCTCGAAGCCCTGGAACACGCCGGACTACAAGTGCCCAACCTGTGCCGTGGCGGAGTCTGCGGCCAGTGCATCACGCGCCACCAGGGCGGCGCCATCGAACACCGCGACAGCTTCCTCAGCCCGGCCGAGCAGGCCGACTTTCTGATGCCCTGCGTCTCGCGCGGCAGCGGCCCCTGCGTTTCGCTGGACCTATAGGAGTGAGTGCCATGCCCCTGCAAACGAGCCCCGTGCTGAGCTATCGCGACGATTTCAGCTTTCGCAACAGCCCGGCAGCGATCCGGCGTTTCCCCTTTCCCTTTATCGAGGACAGCTACCTGTACTCGGTGAACATCGAACCGGCCATCTCCCGCGACCCCGGCTCGATCTATGAGCACGCCTTCGACATCGACGAGCACTACCGCTCGGAAATGGCCGAGCGCGCCCTGGTGCTGGACAAGGACCCACGCCGCTACCTGGTGATGCCCCACATGCAAGTGGCGGCCTGGGATGCGCTGCAGATGATCATGGAACACCTGGCCGCCGACTACCCGCAGTCGTTCAGCCTGACGCAAAACGGCGAGCGCTGGCAGTGGCGCAACCACCTGTTGGACATCGACCAGGCCTTCATCTTCGGCGATGCCAGCAGCCTGCCCTGTGCGCCGCTGGAGTACATCGGCCGCCAGGTGCAGGGGGATTTCGCCCTGCTCGACCAGCGCGACGGCGACCTGTACATGGACGCCGGCCTGGTCACCAGCCCGGCCGACTGGTCGCTGGCGTTCGACGCCGGCATGAGTTTCAAGCAATGGCACGCACCGGTGCCCATGGCCCATCAGATGGGCGTGTTCGAACGGGCGCTGAAGTACCTGCTCAACCTGCAGGTCGGCCAGCCGGTACGGCGCTTGAACTGGACCCTGACCATCAACCCGCGCCTGGATTCGTCGCCGGAAACCTTCCATGAATGGGGCGCCGATCGCGGCCGGATCACCGCGCAGAACGTCGGCCAGCAGGTGCACCTGCGGGTCGAGCTGCAAGTGATGGCGCGCCTGCCGCGCAGCCACGCGGTGATGTTCAGCATCCGCACCTACCTGATCAGCCTGGACGAGCTGGTCACGCAACCCGGCTGGGGCTGTCGCCTGCACCGCGTGCTGCGCGACCTGCCCGACCCCATCGCCGACTACAAGGGCATGACCCGCTACCGCCACACGCTGGTCGAGTGGCTGAGCCAGTTCGACCCACAGGCCTGATGCCCCTTCTTCTACGACAAGGAACCTCACATGACCCACTCATGGCGTATTTCTGCATTGGCCGACCGGCACCGCGCCCTCGGCTCCCACCTCGAAGACTGGAACGGCATGGGCACTGCCTGGACCTACAGCAGTGACCTCGCCGACCACCACCAGGCGATCCGCACCCGCGCCGGCCTGATGGACGTGTCCGGCCTGAAAAAAGTCCATTACGTGGGGCCCCACGCCGAGAGCCTGTTGCAGTGGGCTACCACCCGCGACATCGCCAAGCTCTACCCGGGCAAATCGGTGTATGCCTCGATGCTCGACGAGGACGGCAAGTTCGTCGATGACTGCATCGTCTACCGCACCGGCCCCAACGCGTTCATGGTGGTGCATGGCGCCGGCACCGGGCATGAAATGCTCGTGCGCTCGGCCCAGGGCCGGCAAGTGGCGGTGCTGTTCGATGACGACCTGCACGACCTGTCGCTGCAAGGTCCGCTGGCGGTGGATTTCCTCGCCGAACACGTGCCCGGCATCCGCCAACTGGCGTACTTCCACCACCTGCAAACCCGCCTGTTCGACCGCCCGGTGATGATCTCGCGCACCGGCTACACCGGCGAACGTGGCTATGAGATTTTCTGCAAGGCCGCCGATGCGCCGTTCCTGTGGGACAGCATCCTCGAACAAGGCGAGAGCCTGGGGATCATCCCCTGCGCCTTCACCGCCCTGGACTGGCTGCGGGTGGAAAGCTCGCTGATGTTTTTCCCCTACGACAACTCGCAGATGTACCCCTTCGCCGACCAGAAGGCCGGCGACACCCTCTGGGAAATGGGCCTGGATTTCACTGTTTCACCTGGCAAGAACGCCTTCCGTGGCGCCGAAGAACACCTGCGCCTGCGCGGCCAGGAGCGCTTCAAAATCACCGGCGTGCTGCTTGAGGGCGTCCGCGCCGCCGAGGCCGGCGACACCTTGTGGCAGGGCAACCAGCAAGTCGGCGTGATCACCTGCGGCATGTATTCGCGCCTGAGCAAACGCTCGATGGCCATCGCGCGCATGAGCGTCGCCTGTTCCGAACCCGGTATTGCCTTGCAGGTTCGCGGCAGCCTTGAGGCCAGCGCCAGCACCCACGCCCTGCCCTTCGACGACCCGCAGAAAACCAAGCGTACGGCCAAGGGCTGAGCCTTCCTTCACTGAACTCAGGAGCTTTCGATGGACGCCTCCCGCGAACATTACATTCTCAAGATCACCTGCCCGGCGGCGTCCGGGATCGTCGCCGCGATCAGCGCGTGCCTGGCCCAACAGCAGTGCTACATCAGCGAGCTGGCGCAGTTCGACGATGAGTTCACCGGGCAGTTTTTCATGCGCGCGGTGTTCCGTTTCAACACCGGCGTGAGCGGCGACATCAGCGCCCTGCGCAAAGGCCTCGGCGACCTGGCCGGTGGCTTCGACATGCACTGGCAGTTGTTCAGCTCGCGCCAACCGACCCGCGTGCTGCTGATGGTCAGCAAGTTCGACCACTGCCTCACCGACCTGCTCTACCGCCACCGCAAGGGCGAGATGGACATGCACATCACCGCCGTGGTCTCCAACCACCTGGACCTGCGGGCGATGGCCGAACGCGAAGGCATCCGCTTCATCTACCTGCCGATCACCCAGGACACCAAGGCCGGCCAGGAAGCCGAGCTGATGCGCATCGTCGAAGACACCCAGACCGACCTGGTGGTGCTCGCGCGCTACATGCAGATCCTGTCCGACGGCCTGTGCCAGCAACTGTCGGGCCGGGCGATCAATATCCACCACTCGTTCCTCCCAGGATTCAAGGGCGCCAAGCCGTATCACCAAGCCTATGACCGTGGCGTCAAGCTGATCGGCGCCACCGCCCACTACGTCACCAGCGACCTGGATGAAGGCCCGATCATCGAGCAGGAAATCCAGCGCGTCGACCATACCCACCTGCCCGACTCGCTGGTCGCCATCGGCCGCGACACCGAAACCGTGGCCCTTTCCAAAGCCCTGAAATACCACCTGGAACACCGGGTGTTCATCAACCAGGACAAGACAGTGATCTTTCGCTGAAACCTTCAGGAGGCACGCTCATGACCCTACGTGTTGCAATCATCGGTGCCGGCCCATGCGGCCTGGCGCAACTTCGCGCGTTCCAGTCGGCCCGCGACAAAGGCGCCGCCATCCCTGAGCTGGTGTGCTTTGAAAAACAGCAGGACTGGGGTGGCATGTGGAACTACACCTGGCGCACCGGCCTCGACGAGAACGGCGAGCCGGTGCACGGCAGCATGTACCGCTACCTGTGGTCCAACGGCCCCAAGGAATGCCTGGAGTTCGCCGACTACACCTTCGAAGAGCATTTCGGCCGGCCCATCGGTTCCTACCCGCCGCGTGAAGTGCTGTGGGACTACATCAAGGGCCGCGTGGAAAAGGCCGGCGTGCGCGACTACATCCGCTTCAACAATGTGGTGCGCCAAGTCACCTTCGACGAACAGAGCCAGCGCTTCACCCTCTACGCCCACGACTACACCAGCGACACCTTGACCTGTGAAGCATTCGACTACGTGATCAACGCCTGCGGCCACTTCTCCACGCCCAAGGTGCCGTACTTCGAAGGCTTCGAACAGTTCGCCGGGCGCATCCTGCATGCCCACGATTTTCGCGAGGCGCTGGAGTTCAAGGACAAGGACCTGCTGATCGTCGGCAGCAGCTATTCGGCCGAGGACATCGGCTCGCAATGCTACAAATACGGCGCGCGCAGCATCACCAGTTGCTACCGCAGCGCGCCCATGGGCTATGCCTGGCCGGATAACTGGGAAGAAAAACCGCTGCTCCAGCGCCTGGAAAACAACCGCGCGTACTTTGTCGATGGCAGCAGCAAGCACATCGACGCGGTGATCCTGTGCACCGGCTACAAGCACCACTTCCCGTTCCTGCCCGATGCACTGAGCCTCAAGACCGACAACCGCCTGTGGCCGATGAATCTCTACAAGGGCGTGTTCTGGGAACCCAATCCCCGCCTGATCTACCTCGGCATGCAGGACCAGTGGTACTCCTTCAACATGTTCGACGCCCAGGCCTGGTATGCCCGCGACGTGATCCTCGGGCGCATTCAGTTGCCCAGCCACGCCGACATGGTCGCCGACAGCCAAGCGTGGCACGCACGGGAACAGGCCCTGGAAACCAACCAGCAGATGTTCGAGTACCAGGGCGCCTATATCCAGCAACTGGTGGACGCCACCGACTACCCGAATTTCGACATCGCCGCCGTCAACGAAACCTTCCTGCACTGGAAGCACGACAAGGCGGAAAACATCATGGGCTATCGCGACAAGTCCTATCGCTCGCTGATGACCGGCACCCAGTCGCCGCCGCACCACACGCCGTGGTTGCAGGCCCTGGATGACTCGATGGCGGCGTACCTGGGCGAGCCCGCGACCCCCATCAAGTCGGTCGGCTGATGATGAATGCACCGCGTGTTTCCCATCCCCGCGAACCCGGGCTGTTTGCCCGCGCGCCGAACCTGGAACGCTACCAAGTGGCCGCCGGCGGCGTGACCCTGGTCGACTTGCAGCCCGGCGACGGCCTGCAAGTGATCGACGTCGAAGGCCGGCAAACCTGC
>NZ_CVTH01000093.1:0-9684 GCF_900005955.1 Pseudomonas sp. 8 R 14
GCGCGCTTCGATTTCCCCCAGTTCGATGCGGAAACCACGGATCTTCACCTGGTGGTCGACACGCCCGAGGTAATCCACCACGCCATCCGGGCGGCCACGGGTCAGGTCGCCGCTGCGATACACGCGACTGCCCGGCTTGCCGAACGGGTCCGGCACGAAGCGTTCGGCGGTCAGCGCCGGACGTTCCAGGTATCCACGGGCCACGCCCTCGCCGCCCAGGTACAACTCACCGGCGACGCCGATGGGTTGCAGGTTGAGTTGCGCGTCCAGCACGTAGCCGCTGCGGTTGCCCAGCAACGTACCGATTGGCGCGTAGACGGCACCGCATGGATCGCCTCGACGGGCTTTCCACAGCAGCGGCGTGACCACGGTTTCCGTCGGGCCGTAACCGTTAAACAGGTAGGTCGGCTTAAGCGCGCGCCAGGCCAGGTCGTAGCTGGCTTGCGCCACCGCATCGCCGCCAAAGCAGTACACACGCACTTTCGGTGGATTACCGTCGCGCTCGGCATGCTCGGCCAGTTGTTGCAGGTACACCGGCGGGAACACCGCCATGGTCACGTTGTGACGGTGCATCTGCGCGTAGGTGTACTCGGGCAACCACAGGCTATCGTCACGGACCAGCACGCTGGCGCCGTTGATCAGCGGGTGCATCCAGCCTTCGTGGGAGCCGTCGAAGGCGAACGACATGAAGTGCAGTTCGCAATCGGCCGGCGATGTTTCATAACGCTCGCCGGTGGCGATGATGTGCGCCACCAACGGGCCGTGGGACACCGCCACGCCCTTGGGCAGGCCGGTGGAGCCGGAGGTGTAGATCACGTAGGCAAGGTTGTCGCCGTGCAGTTTTACCTCCGGCGCGGTGTCGCTGTAGTCGGCCCACGCCTCGGTGCGATCGATGGCCAGGCTGTCCAGGCCCTCGGGAATCGGCAGTTGCGGCAACGCACTGGTGTGGGTCAGCAGCAACTTCGCGCGGCTGTCCTGCATCATGTACAGCAGGCGATCACGTGGGTATTCGATATCCAGCGGCACATACACACCGCCGGCTTTCATCACAGCGAGGAACGCCACCAGGCTCTCGGCACTGCGCGGCATGGCAATTGCCACGCGCACTTCGGGGCCGATGCCACGGGCGATCAGGGCATGGGCCAGGCGGTTGGCCTGGCGGTCCAGCTCGCCATAACTCAGGGTTTGCGCATCGAACTTGATCGCCACCGCAGCGGGGTTTTCGGCGGCGCGGTCGGCAACCATTTCGTGTACCAGACGCTCGGCCGAGAAGCCGGCGTCAGTCTGGTTCCACAGCTGCCGGATGTGTCGTTGCTCATCCTGGCCCAGCAGGTTGAGTTGGCTGATGGATTGCTGTTGGTCGGCAACCATCGCCTGCAACAGGTTTTGCCAATGGCAGGCCATGCGCTTGATGGTCAAGGCGTTGAACAGGTCGGTCGCGTAACCCAAGGTGGCCCAGATGCTGTCGGTGCCTTCATGCACATCCAGGTCCAGGTCGAAATGGGCGGTCTGGCTCTCCCATTCCAGGCCTTCGACGCGCAGTGTGGACAGCGCGAGTTCGGCGCCGCCCAGGCGCGCTTCGGTCTGGTGGTTGAACATCACCTGGAACAACGGGTTAAGACTCAAACTGCGCTCGGGTTGCAGCGCCTCCACCAGTTGTTCGAACGGCAGGTCCTGATGGTCCTGGGCTTCCAGCGCACGCTGGCGGACCTGCTGCAACAGTTGCGTGACCGAAGTCTGCTCATCGATATCGGCCTTGAGCACCTGGGTGTTGACGAAGAAGCCGATCAGCCGCTCGGTCTCGACCCGGTTGCGGTTGGCAATCGGCACCCCGACGCGCACGTCTTCCTGGCCGCTGTAACGGTGCATCAGCGCCTGGAACGAGGCCAGCAACAGCATGAACAGGGTCACGCCTTCGCGTTGCGCCAGGCCCTTGAGGTCGGCAACCAGCGCGGGCGGCAGCTCGACAAACAGGCGCGCACCACGATGGCTTTGCTCGGCCGGGCGCTGGTGGTCGAAAGGCAATTCCAGCACCGGTTGCTCGCCGCCCAGCAAACCTTGCCAGTACGCAAGCTGCCGGGCTTTTTCGCCCGCGTCCATCCACTCGCGCTGCCAGCGGGCATAGTCGGCGTACTGGATCGGCAAGGCCGGCAGTTGCAGATCCAGGCCCTGGCTGTAGGCGCTGTACAACTGCACCAACTCATCGACCATGATTTGCATCGACCAGCCGTCGGAGACGATATGGTGCAGCACCAGCACCAGTACATGCTCGTCCTTGCCCTGGCGCAGCAACGTGGCCCTGAGCAATGGCCCGGCCTGCAGGTCGAACGGGCGGGCGATCTCGGCTTGCACCTGGGCCTTGAGCCGGGTCGGGTCGCTCTCGACCAGAACGATGTCGACCGTGGCCTGCGGCGCAATCACCTGCACGGTCTGCTCATCACCCTGATGCAAATGGGTGCGCAGACTTTCGTGGCGCGCTACCAGCATGTCGAAGCTGCGTTGCAGCGCGTTCAGGTCCAGCTGGCCCTTGAGGCGCAACGCGCTGGGCACATGGTAGGCGGCGCTGTCGGGCTCCAGCAGCCAGAGGAACCACTGGCGCTCCTGGGCGTACGACAACACCAAGGGCACATCGCGGGAAGACGGCACCAACGCCGGCGCCGTCGAACCGCCCTGCTTGCCCTCGCTGTGCAGGGCCGCGACAAAGCCGTCGAGGCGCGGTTGTTCGAACAGCACGCGCAGCGGCAACTCGATCCCCAGGTTATGCCGCAGGCGCGACGCCACTTGCATGGCCAGCAAGGAATGCCCGCCCATCTCAAAGAAATGATCGGTCAGGCCAATACGTTCAGCACCGAGGATATCCGCCCAGATCGCGGCAACCTGCTGCTCCAGCACACTGACCGGCGCCACCCAACTGTGCAGCGCCTGGCTCGCATCCGGGCGTGGCAAGGCATGGCGATCCAACTTGCCATTGGGGCTCAACGGCAGTGCCTTCAGGAACATGAAGTGCGCCGGCACCATGTAGTCCGGCAGCTCATCGCGCAAAGCCGTGCGAAGCTGCTCACGCAGTGCGTCCTGCCCGGACTCGGCCATGGGGGTAACCAGGTAGGCGATCAGTTGCTGGTCGGCAGCAATCACCAGCGCTTCGCGGACCGCATCCTGGGCCAGCAGGCGCGATTCGATTTCACCCAGTTCGATACGGAAGCCACGCACCTTGACCTGATGGTCGATGCGCCCGATGTACTCGATCACACCATCGGCACGGTAGCGCGCCAGGTCGCCGGTGCGGTACAGGCGACCGCCGCCAGCGGGGTCGAAGGGGTCGGGAATAAAGCGTTCGGCGGTCAGCGCTGCGCGGTTGAAGTACCCCCGCGCCAGCAATGGCCCGCCGATCACCAGTTCGCCGGCCACGCCCACAGGCACCGGGTTGAGGCTGGCATCCAGCAGGTAGATGGCGCGGCCGTCCAGTACGCGACCAATCGGCATCATTTGCGTGACGGCTTCGCGGCCATCGACATAACCCGCGCAATCGAGGGCCGTGACCGTAACAGTCGCCTCGGTGGGGCCGTAGGTGTTGAGCAGGCGCACATGGCCCAGGCCGGCATCGCGCCAGGAAGCCAAACCTTCCGGCGGCATGGCTTCGCCACCCGCATGCACCTGGCGCAACCGCCCATAGTCCCGCACACCTCGCTCGGCAAAGTCCCGGGCAATCAGGTGCCAGTAGGCAGTGGTGAGGTCGACCACCGAAATCTCATGTTCGATCAGTTGGGTGTAGAAGGTGTCGCTATCCCACAGCTCGCCGCCACGCACCACCACCGCGGCCCCGCAGCAGAGCGCCGGGTAGAGTTGCTCGACGAAACCGTCGAAGTTGAATGTACCGAATTGCAGCACGCAGTCAGCGGCGGTCAGCGCAAACACCTCGGTAAACACCTCGACGTGGCGTGCCAACGAAGCCTGGTCGATGCCCACGCCCTTGGGCCGCCCGGTCGAACCCGAGGTGAACATCAGGTAGGCCAGGTTGGCCGGGAACGCGCGCACCTCGGGGTTACTCGACGGGTACTCGGCCAACCACTGCGGATCGGACTCCAGGCAGATCAACGCCAGGTCGGCACTGATCGGCAGGCGCTCCAGCAAGGGATGCTGGGTCAGCAACAGCTGCAAGCCGCTGTCTTCGATCATGCATTGCAGGCGGTCGCGGGGGTATTGCGGGTCCAGCGGTACATAGGCGCCGCCGGCCTTGAGCACGGCCAGCAGGGCCACGATCATTTCCAGCGAACGGTCCACGGCCACGCCGACCAGGCTGTCGGCGCCCACGCCCTGTTCGATCAGGGCGTGGGCCAGGCGGTTGGCGCGCTGGTTGAGGTCGGCGTAACTCATGCGCCGCTGATCCATGATCAGAGCGACGGCGTCGGGCCGGCTCGCCACCTGCTGCTCGAATTTAATCAGCACGCTGCTGTGGGCGGCACGCGCGGGTTGCGGCGGGTTCCACTCATAGAGCATCTGCGCTTGCTCATCGCGGCCCAGCATCGGCAAGTCGGCGACACACTGCCGGGCCGTGCCTACCACGCTCTTCAGCAGGTTTTGCCAATGCGCGGCGAAGCGCTGCAGGGTACTGGCGTCGAACAATGCGGTCGCGTAGGTCAACGAAGCGTGCAGGCCCTCGGCAGACTCCTGGGTGTCCAGGCTCAGGTCGAAATGCGCCGTATGGCTGTCCCACTCCAGCCCCTGCACCTGCAGCCCCGGCAATTGCTGGCTGCCACGGTTGGCATGGGCGTCGGACTGGTGATTGAACATCACTTGGAACAGCGGGTTGTGGCTCAGGCTGCGCTCGGGTTGCAGGGCCTCGACCAACTGTTCGAAAGGCAGGTCCTGATGGGCCTGCGCCCCCAACGCATGCTCCTTGACCTGCTGCAACAGCTGGGCAAAGGTCATGTGCCCGTCGATCTCGGCCTTGAGCACCTGGGTATTGACGAAGAAGCCGATCAGTTGCTCGGTTTCCAGGCGGTTACGGTTGGCGATAGGCACGCCGACACGGATGTCCGACTGGCCGGTGTAGCGGTACAACATCGACTGGAAGGACGCGAGCAGCAGCATGAACATGGTCACGCCTTCGCGCTGCGCCAGGGCGCGCAAGCCCTCGACCACGGCAGGTTCGACCAGCACATCCAGGCGCGCACCTTCGTAACGTTGTATCGCCGGGCGCGGGCGGTCCAGCGGCAGCTCCAGTACCGGCTGCACATCCCCCAGGCGGGCCCGCCAGTAGGCCAATTGCCGGGCTTTTTCGCCCGCCTCCATCCAGCCACGCTGCCACTGGGCGTAGTCCGCGTATTGAATCGGCAGCAGCGGCAGCACTGGCTCGAGCCCCTGGCTGTAACCGGCATACAAACTCACCAGTTCATCGACCATGACCTGCATCGACCAGGCATCCGACACGATGTGGTGCTGGACCAGTATCAGCACATGCTCGCGCTCGCTCAGTTGCAGCAGTTTGATGCGCAGTAACGGGCCGGCCTGCAGGTCGAATGGCCGGGCGATTTCTCGCTCCACCCACCCCTGCAATTCGCCGGAGGTGGCTGCGCCCACGACCTGGTGTTCAATGACCGGCGCAGCCTGTTCGAGCACACGCTGAACGGTCTGGCTCACGTCGGAAAAAAATACCGTGCGCAAGGTTTCATGGCGCTGCACCAGAGTGTCGAACGCACGTTGCAGGGCCACACGGTCAAGCGCACCCGACAGGCGCCGCGCGGCAGGAATGTGATAGGCCGCGCTGTCGGGTTCCAGCTGCCAGAGGAACCACTGGCGCTCCTGGGCGTACGACAGGGCCAGCGGCTGTGTGCGATCGGCGCGGGTGATCTGCGCGACCTCGGCGCCTGCATCCCCCAATGACGCCACGAAGGCGCCCAGCACCGGTTGCTCAAACAGGCTTTTGAGTGCCACCTCGATACCCAGCGCCTGGCGCACACGGGACACCATGCGGGTCGCCAGCAGCGAATGACCGCCGAGCTCGAAGAAATGGTCCTCCAGGCCCACCTGTGGCACACCCAGCACCTCGGCCCAGATCGCGGCCACCTGCCGGGCTTTCTCACCGACCGGCGCCACATAGCGTTTTTGCAGCAGGCTGGCGTCTGGCTTGGGCAGCGCCTTGCGATCCAGCTTACCGTTCGGGGTCAGCGGCAGGCGGGCCAGGAACAGCATGTGCGCCGGCACCATATAATCCGGCAGCACCTCGCGCAGTGCGGCCTTGAACGCTTCGCGCAAGGCGCCCTGATCGGCTTCCGGCGTCAAGGTGTCGGTCACCAGATAGGCCAGCAACTGGTCATGCTCGGCCACCACCACGGCTTCGCGGATCGCACGCTGCTCACGCAGGCACGCCTCAATCTCTCCCAGTTCGATACGGAACCCACGCACCTTGACCTGATGGTCGACGCGGCCGATGTACTCGACCACGCCATCCGCGCGATAGCGCGCCAGATCGCCTGTGCGATAAAGCCGCTCACCGTTGCGCGCAAACGGGTTGGGCACAAAACGCTCGGCGGTCAACGCAGCCCGGCCGTGATACCCCCGGGCCAGGCCGACACCGCCGATCAGCAGCTCACCGCTGGTGCCTACCGGGCTCGGAGTGAGCTCGGCATTGAGGATAAACAACGAGGTGTTGGCGATTGGCCGACCGACAAACGGCAACGGTTCAACCAGTAGATGGGCCGCCGACCAAATAGTGGTTTCGGTCGGGCCATACAGGTTCCACACCGTGCCCTGCTGGGCCAGCATGCGTTGGGCGAGGTCGGCCGGCAACGCTTCGCCACCGCACAGGCACTTGACCCCGCGCAGCAAGGCGCGGCGTTCGCTGTCCAGGAGCATGCGCCAGCTCGAGGGTGTGGCTTGCACCACACTGATCGCTTCGCGCTGCACCAGATCCAGAATCGCCTCGGGGTCCAGGGACACGTGCTTGTCGGCCAGTACCACCGTCGCACCTGTCGCCAGCGGCACGTAGAGTTCCAGGGCAAAGATATCGAACGAGAACGTCGTCAACGACAACAGCCGCGCGTCAGCGCCAATGGCCAGGGTGCTGGCCATGCCATGGGTGAAGCTGCTCAGTGCGCCATGACGCACCATCACGCCCTTGGGCTTGCCGGTGGAACCGGAGGTGTAGATCACATAGGCCAGGTGCTCGCCCGTCAGTTCGATATCGGGGTTGGCGCTGCTGTAGCGCGCATCTTCCTGTGCGTCCATGAGCAGCAATTGCTGGTCAGCCGCCAGTGGCAGGCGTTCGTGCAGGTCGCCGGCAGTCAATAGCACGCGAGCGCGGCTGTCTTCCAGCATGAAGGCCAGCCGGTCCGCCGGGAATTGCGGATCGAGCGGCACGTAGGCGCCACCGGCCTTCAGCGTCGCCAGCAAGGCCAAGACCATGTCCACCGAGCGGTCGAGGGCCACCGCCACCAGCACGTCCGGCCCGACACCCGCAGCGCGCAGGCGATGGGCCAGGCGGTTGGCGCAACAGTTCAGCTCGCCGTAACTCAGCGCCTGGCCGTTGCACACCAGGGCAATGGCGTCGGGGCGCGCTTGCGCCTGGGCCTCCAGCAACCGATGCACGCCCTCGTCCTGCGCAAACGCCATGGGCGTGTGGTTCCAGCCGTGCACCTGTTGCTGCCACTGGGCATCATCCAACAGGGGCAACTCACCGATACGGCCGCCGCAATCCTGGGCCACCCGGTGCAACAGGCGATGCCAATGGCCAAGGAAACGCTCCAGGCCAGGCGCATCAAACAAGTCAGTGGCATAGGTCAGCGACGCCTGGATACCGTCAGCCGATTCCTGGGTGTCGAGGCTGAGGTCAAACTGCGACGTCTTGCTGTCCCACTCCAGCCCTTGCACTTGCAACCCCGTTACACTGCCGCCACCGCGCTGGGTGTCGGTCTGGTGGTTGAACATCACTTGGAACAACGGGTTGTAGCTCAAGCTGCGCTCGGGCTGCAGTGCTTCCACCAACTGCTCGAACGGCAAGTCTTGATGGGCCTGGGCCTCGACCGCGCGTTGGCGGGTCTGCTGCAGCAATTCACGAAATGTCATCTGGCCGTCGATATCGGCCTTGAGAATTTGCGTGTTGACGAAAAAGCCGATCAGGCGCTCGGTCTCCACCCGATTACGGTTAGCCACCGGCACACCGATGCGGATGTCAGCCTGGCCGCTGTAGCGGTGCAGCACAGCCTGGAACGACGCCAGCAACAGCATGAAAATCGTCACACCTTCACGCTGCGCCAAGGTCTTGAGGCCTGCCACCAGAGAGGCTTCCAGGGTCAGGTCCAGCCTGGCCCCGCGGTAGCTCTGTAGCGCTGGCCGTGGACGGTCCATGGGCATTTCGAGGACCGGTTGCTCGCCGCCGAGCATGCCTTTCCAGTAACCCAATTGGCGCTCACGCTCGCCCGCCTCCATCCAGCTGCGCTGCCATAGCGCGTAGTCGGCGTACTGGATCGGCAAGGCCGGCAGTTGCAGGTCCTGGCCCTGCACATAGGCGGCGTACAGTTGCACCAGCTCGTCGACCATCACCTGCATCGACCAGCCATCGGAGACGATGTGATGCTGCACCAGCACCAGCACATGCTCCTGGGGCGCCAGGCGCAGCAGCTTGACCCGCAACAGTGGACCTTGCTGCAAATCGAATGGCTGGGCGATCTCGGCTTCCACCAGCGCCTTGAGTTCGGATTCCTCGGCGTCGACCAGGGCAATATCCACCCGTACCTGATCGGCAATCACCTGCAAGGCACTGTCGCCCTCCTCCTGCAAATGCGTGCGCAGGCTTTCATGGCGCAGCACCAGTGTGTCAAAGCTGCGCTGCAACGCGGCCACGTCCAGTTGGCCGGTAAGGCGCAAGGCCCTTGGCACATGATAGGCGGTGCTCTGCGGCTCCAACTGCCACAAAAACCACTGCCGCTCCTGGGCATAAGAGAGCCGAAGAGGCTCACCTTCCTGGCGCTTGAAAACCGGGGCAATCTCAAACAGGTTGATGCCTTGCTGCTTGAGCATTACCGCCAACGCTTTCTTTTGCTGCGCCGAAAGTGACCCTACCGACTCGATTAATGCTTGCACGCCACGCCCCTCAGGAAGTCAATTTATCCAAATCTTCTGCTGATAGACGTTTGAGAGCCTCCAAGGATTTAGCCAATGCGTCCTGCACCGGCGAATTATTTGTCTGCTGGCCTGCCACATAGGCGCTGAAATCGGCCAGGGTCGGGGTGGTGAAGATCGATTTGACGTCGAATTCGGCGTGCAGCTGCTCGCGCAGGCGCACCACCACCTGAGTAGCGAGCAGCGAGTGGCCGCCCAGTTCGAAGAAGTTGTCGTTCAACCCCACGCGCGGTACCGCCAGGACTTCGGCCCAGATCGCGGCGATCTGCTGTTCCAGCTCGCTCTGCGGCGCGACATACTCCCGCGCGAGCAAACTGGCGTCCGTCTTGGGCAAGGCCTTTCGATCCAGTTTGCCGTTGGGGCTCAGAGGCATCTGCTCCAGCAGCACCCATTGGGCGGGCACCATGTAGTCCGGCAACTGCTGGGCAAGATGGGCGCTGAGCACATCGCGCCAGTCGTCCCCGGCGTTTTGCAGCACCAGGTAGCCCACCAGGTATTTACCGTCGACCGCCAACACGGCAGCCTCACGGACCCACGCGTGCTCCAGCAGGCGCGCTTCGATTT
>NZ_CVTH01000093.1:9734-10239 GCF_900005955.1 Pseudomonas sp. 8 R 14
GTTACGTCGATGGCGGCTTCGGTCGGGCCGTACAGGTTGTAGAGACCGGCCTGGGGCAGCTTGGCGAAGACCTGCTGCTGGGCATCCACCGGCAACGCTTCACCACTGCACACGATGCGGTGCAGAGTATGGCAAGTCGCAACCGTCGGCTCCTGCAGGAAGGCCTGCAACATCGACGGGACAAAGTGCAGCGTGGTGACCTGCTCGGCATTGATCAGGCGCACCAGTTTGCTCGGATCGCGATGATCCCCCGGCGCGGCGACCACCAGGCGCGAGCCGGTCATCAACGGCCAGAAGAACTCCCACACCGATACGTCGAAGCTGAACGGGGTCTTTTGCAGCACCGTGTCGCTGACATCGAGGCGGTAGGCTTCCTGCATCCATTGCAGGCGATTGGCCAGGGCTGAATGGCGGTTGCCCGCCCCTTTGGGCTGTCCGGTGGAGCCCGAGGTGTAGATCACGTAGGCGAGGTTTTCACCGTCCAGGGCGATGCCTGGGTTGGCGT
>NZ_CVTH01000093.1:10289-18556 GCF_900005955.1 Pseudomonas sp. 8 R 14
AGGCGAGGTTTTCACCGTCCAGGGCGATGCCTGGGTTGGCGTCGCTGTAGCCCTCGAAGGCAGACTCACCCAGCACCAGGGTTTCCAGGCCTTGAGGAATCGGTAGCTGTTCACGCAAGTGCGCCTGGGTCAACAGCAGTTTCACCCCGCTGTCGTCCAGCATGTAGGCCAGGCGTTCGCGCGGGTATTCCGGGTCCAGCGGCACATAGGCGCCACCGGCCTTGAGCACCGCGAGCAAGCCGACCACCATCTCGATGGAACGCTCCACCGCCAGGCCCACCAATACGTCCGGCCCTACGCCGGCCTCGATCAGGCGGTGGGCCAGGCAGTTGGCGCGGCGGTTCAGCTCGGCGTAGCTCAAGCGCTGCTCGGCAAATACCAGTGCCGTGGCGTCCGGCGTGCGCGTCACCTGCTGTTCAATCAGCTGATGCACACAGTGCTGCAACGGGTAGTCCCGCGCCGTGGCGTTCCAGTCCTGTACCACTTGCCGGCGTTCGGCCACATCGAGCATCGCCAGTTCGCCCAGGCGCTGCTGGCCGTCCTCGAGCATGGCTTGAAGCAGGTTGAGCAGATGGCGGCCGTAGGTTTGCACCGTGTCCGGGTCGAAATGCGCACGCGCAAAGCTGAACTGCACCGACAGCGTGTCACCGACGTCCACCAGCACCGTCAGCGGGAAGTTGGTCTGCTCGCGGGAATCCGGCAGGCCAAAACGGATACCGCTGCCGCCACTCTGTTCCAGGGCCTTGGACACCGGGTAGTTCTCGAACACCAGGATGTTGTCGAACAGGGCTTCACCGCCCTGCCCGGCCCAGCGCTGGATATCGTACAGCCCGGTGTGTTCATGCTCGCGCAACGCCAGGTTCTGCGCCTGCACCCTTTGCAACCAGTCGGCCACGGTTTGCTCGCCCTCCACTGCGCAGATCACCGGCAGGGTATTGATGAACAGGCCAATCTGCTGCTCCACCCCCACGAGGTCTGCCGGGCGCCCGGCCACGGTGGCACCGAACGACACCACCGCCTGCCCGCTATGGCGCTGCAACAGGACCAGCCACGCCGCCTGGACCAGGGTGTTGAGCGTGACCTTATGGCTGCGGGCGAAGGCCTCGAGGCGCCCTGTCAGGGGGCGATCCAGGCTCAGCGCGTGCTCGCCATGCCCGTCCGCCGCCATGGGCTGGCTGCGGCCCAGGCGAGTCGGCGCTTGCAGTGCACTCAACTGCTCGCGCCAGAAGGTTTCGGTCGCACCGGCATCACGCTGCTGCAACCAACCGATGTAATCGCGATAGCGTCCGGCCGCTTCGGGCACTGCCACGCCGGCGTAACGTTGCAGCACTTCACCGAACAGTCGCGAATTGCTCCAACCGTCCATCAGGATGTGATGGCTTGTGTAGATCAGCTCATGGCGTTGCTCGTCGGTACGCACCAGCACCAGACGGACCAGCGGTGCCTTGGCCAGCTCAAAGCCCTGGCGACGCTGGGCTTGCTGCAGGTCTTGCAACGCCAGCTCCGGCTCCGGCATGGCGCGCCAGTCGAGAAGTTCGATGGGCAGCCGTGCCTCGCGGTACACCACCTGGCATGGCCACTCCAACTGGCCCTCCCAGAAAAACCCGCTGCGCAGCACGTCATGGGCCTGCACCGTGGCATCCCAGGCCCGCTGGAAGCGCGCCACATCCAGGCCCTCGGCCGTCACGCGAATCTGGTTGATGTAGTCGCCGGCGGCCTGTTCGTACAGGGTGTGGAACAGCATGCCTTGCTGCATGGGCGACAAGGTGTAGATGTCGTCAATCCCATCGGCGGCCAGCGGCAAGGACTCAAGCTGCTGCTGGTTCAGGCGTGACAACGGGAAGTCCGAGGCCGTCACGCCGTGGTTGCCGGGGGTGCAGCAATGTTCCACCAATGCCGTCAGCTCACGGCTGAAGGCCTGGCTCAAGGCATCGATCTGCGACGCCTCGAACATCAGCGGGCTGAAGGTCCAGCCCATGTGCAGTTCACCGCCGAATACCTGGCCGTTGAGGGTCAGCCAGTTGCCCAGCGGCGCCTCCGGGCTCTGCTCGGCTCCGGCGCTTTCCGCTGCGAGTACAAACAAACCGTCCGGCTGGTCAAAGCTGGCGTCGATCTGGCCCAGGTAATTGAAGGTGATGCGCGGCACCGGCAATGCGCTGAATGCCTGGCGCGTGGCCTCGTCGCCGAGGTAGCGCAGCGCGCCGAAGCCCAGGCCCTTGTCCGGCACGGCGCGCAGTTGCTCCTTGATCTGCTTGATCGAGGCGCCAAGGGATTCGGCCGGGGTCAGGCGCACCGGGAACAGGCTGGTGAACCAGCCCAGGGTGCGGGTCAGGTCGATATCCTCGAACAGGTCTTCACGGCCATGGCCTTCCAGTTGGATCAGGCTGGAAGCCTGCCCGGTCCACTGGCAGATGACACGCGCCAGGGCGGTCAGCAGCAGATCGTTGATCTGGGTGCGATAGGCCGCAGGCGCCTGTTGCAGTAATTGCCGGGTGTGCTCGGCGTCCAGTCGGCTGACCACTGTCTGCGCCAGGCGGCCAGGACGCGCGCCTTGGGGATCACGGCAGGGCAGATCGGTAGGCACGCCCTGGAGCTGTTGCAGCCAGAAGTGTTTTTGCGGCTGTACCGCTTCGCTGCGGGCATGGGCCTGCAAACGCTCGGCCCAGGCCTTGAACGACGAGGTCTTGGCCGGCAACGGCTGTTGACGGTAGAGGCTTTGCAGGTCCTCGAGGAACACCCGCCAGGACACGCCGTCCACCACCAGGTGGTGCATGACCAGCAACAGGCGCTGGGAACCATCGGCCAGTTCGGCAAGCACCGCACGCAACAAGGGCCCCTGTTGCAGGTCGAGGCTGCGCTGGGCTTTTTCGCACAGCGCGGCCAGTTCGTCGGCATCCGCCACCGCGGCCTGCCACAACACCTCCGGGATGGCGGCTGCATGCTCGGCCCGCCACCCTTCGACGGGCTGGCTGAAGCTCAGGCGCAGCCCATCGTGGTGGTGGACGATGGCGTGCAAGGCCGCTTGCAGCCGATCTGCCCGCACCGGCTCGCGTGGCGTCAGCAGCAAGGACTGGTTCCAGTGGTGGCGCTCCGGCAGGTCCATCTCGAAGAACAGCTGCTGGAACGGCAGCAACGGCGTTTCGCCCTGCACCGGGCCCTGGTCAAACACCTGGGCAACCTGCAACTGCGCCACCCGCGCCAGGCTGCGCACGGTCTGGTGCTGGAACAACGCCTTGGCGGTGAAATAGATACCGGCGGCGCGGGCGCGGCTGACCACCTGGATCGAAATGATCGAATCACCGCCGCGCTCGAAGAAGTTGTCGTTCAAGCCTACCTGTTCGACGCCCAGCACCTCGGCCCAGATATCCGCGATCTGCTGCTCCATGGCACTTTGCGGGGCCTCGTAGTGGTGGGTGGCTTCGGGTTTGGGCAGCGCCTTGCGGTCGAGTTTGCCGTTGGGGCTCAGGGGCATTTGCTCCAGCAGCATCCATTGTGCCGGGACCATGTAGTCCGGCAGGTGCTGGGCCAGGTGGGCGCCGAGGACCTCGCGCCAATCATCGCCAGCGTCCTGCAGCACCAGGTAGCCCACCAGGTATTTACCGTCGACCGCCAACACGGCAGCCTCACGGACCCACGCGTGCTCCAGCAGGCGCGCTTCGATTTCCCCCAGTTCGATGCGCAGGCCGCGCAGCTTGACTTGATGGTCGATACGCCCGGCGTATTCGATCACGCCGTCTGTGCGGTAGCGTGCCAGGTCGCCGGTACGGTACAGGCGCTCGCCCTGGATGAACGGGTGGGCGACAAAACGTTCGGCGGTGAGTGCCGGGCGACGGTGGTAACCCCGGGCCAGGCCGATGCCGCCGAGGTACAACTCGCCGAGCACACCGACCGGTACGGGTTCGAAGTGGCTGTCGAGGATGTAGCAGCCGAGGTTGGCGATCGGGCGGCCAATTGGTACCGCATCGCGGCCTTCGTCCACGCAGGTCCAGTGGGTTACGTCGATGGCGGCTTCGGTCGGGCCGTACAGGTTGTAGAGACCGGCCTGGGGCAGCTTGGCGAAGACCTGCTGCTGGGCATCCACCGGCAGGGCCTCGCCGCTGCACACGATGCGCTGCAGGCTTTGGCAGGTCGACACCGCCGGATCCTGCAGGAAGGCCTGCAGCATCGACGGCACGAAGTGCAGCGTGGTGACCTGCTGTTGATTGATCAGGTTGATCAGCCTGGCCGGATCACGGTGATCACCAGGCGCTGCGACCACCAGGCGCGAGCCGGTCATCAGGGGCCAGAAGAACTCCCACACCGACACGTCGAAGCTGAACGGGGTCTTTTGCAGCACCGCGTCGCTGGCGTCCAGGGCATAGGCTTCCTGCATCCATTGCAGGCGGTTCAGCAATGCCGAATGACGGTTGCCCGCCCCTTTGGGCTGTCCGGTGGAGCCCGAGGTGTAGATCACGTAGGCGAGGTTTTCACCGTCCAGGGCGATGCCTGGGTTGGCGTCGCTGTAGCCCTCGAAGGCAGACTCACCCAGCACCAGGGTTTCCAGGCCTTGGGGAATCGGCAGCTGCTCACGCAAGTGCGCCTGGGTCAGCAGCAGTTTCACCCCGCTGTCGTCCAGCATGTAGGCCAGGCGTTCGCGCGGGTATTCCGGGTCCAGCGGCACGTAGGCGCCACCGGCCTTGAGCACCGCGAGCAGACCGACGACCATGTCGATGGAACGCTCCACCGCCAGGCCCACCAGCACGTCCGGCCCTACGCCGGCCTCGATCAGGCGATGGGCCAGGCGGTTGGCGCGGCGGTTCAGCTCGGCATAACTGAGCGACACCCCATTGAAGCGCAACGCCGGTGCATCCGGCTGCGCCTGCACCTGGGCCTCGATCAACTGATGCACCCACTGCCCTTGGGGGTAGTCGCGCGCGGTGGCATTCCATTGAGCGAGTATTTGCTCGCGCTCAGCGACGTTGAGTGTCGCCAGGTCGTGCAAGGGCAATGCAGGATTCGCCACGGCTGCCCGCAACAGGCTCAGCCAATGTTCGGCCATGCGTGCGACGGTGGCAGCGCCGAACAGGTCGGTGGCGTAGGTCAGGGACGCCCAGATCGCGTCGCCGCTTTCCTGGGTGTCCAGGCTCAGGTCGAACTGGGCGCTGTGGCTGTCCCATTCCAGGTTGGCCACGCGCAGGCCCGGCAACTGCTGCGCGGCGGCTGGGGAGTTGGCCTGGTGGTTGAACATCACCTGGAACAGCGGGTTATGGCTCAGGCTGCGCTCCGGTTGCAGGGCTTCGACCAGTTGCTCGAACGGCAAGTCCTGATGGGCCTGGGCCTCCAGCGCACGGCGCTTGGTCTGCTGCAGCAGCTGGGCGAAGCTCATGTGGCCATCGAGGTCGGCCTTGAGCACTTGGGTATTGACGAAGAAGCCGATCAGCGATTCGGTCTCGACGCGGTTGCGGTTGGCAATCGGCACGCCGATGCGAATATCCTGCTGGCCGCTGTAGCGGTACAGAAACGCCTGGAACGCGGCCAGCAACAGCATGAACATCGTCACGCCTTCGCCCTGGGCCAGGGCTTTCAACCCTGCCACCAGTGCCGGTTCCAGCGCGATGTCCAGACGCGCGCCACGGAAGCTCTGTTGCGCCGGGCGGGGTTGATCGAACGGCAATTCCAGCACCGGCTGCGTGCCGCTGAGCAATTCGCGCCAGTACGCCAGTTGACGGGCCTTCTCCCCCGCTTCCATCCAGCTGCGTTGCCACAGCGCATAGTCGGCGTACTGGATCGGCAGCGGCGCCAATGCACAGTCCTGGCCCTGGCTGTAGGCAGCATAGAGTTGCATCAACTCCTGCACCATCACACCCATCGACCAGCCATCGGAGACGATATGGTGCTGCACCAGCACCAGCACGTGCTCCTCTTCGCTCACTGCGAGCAAACTGACCCGCAGCAACGTGCCTTGCTGCAAGTCGAAGGGACGGGCGATTTCGGCTTCGACACGGGCCTTGAGCTGCGCTTCGTCGACTGCACTTTCGGCGATCTCGACCACCCTGTGGGCCAGCACCTCCTGAGTACGTGCCTCGGCGTCCAGGTGCAGGCGTGTACGCAGGCTTTCATGGCGCGCCACCAAGGTGTCGAAACTGCGCTGCAGGGCGGCCTTGTCCAGCTGGCCGCTCAGACGCAGGGCGCCGGGGACGTGATAAGCGTCACTGTCCGGGTCCAACTGCCAGAGAAACCACTGCCGTTCCTGGGCGTAGGACAACGGCAGCTTCCGGCCGTCCTCGCGGATCGAGGCAATCGGCAGCTGGGCGAAGCTCATGCCCCGGCTTTGCAGGCGCTGGTAGAACTGCTGGCGCTGTTCCAGAGGCAGGCGAAGAAAGCGCGAAACCAGATCGATATTAGGGTTGGAAAGCATGGGTCAAATCGCCTCTAGTTCGCTCAAAAAATCACGAAGATCATCAAAGTCTTCCGCGCTGCCGGCGCGGAAGGTGGCAGCCGCCTGCACATAGGCGCGCAGCGTTTCAGTCTGGAACACTTCCACCAGCGGCACTTCCAGGCCCAGCTCGGCCTGGACCCTGGAGGTGATCTGGATGGCCAGTAGGGAGTGGCCGCCCACTTCAAAGAAGTTGTCGTTCAAGCCGACCTGCGGCAGGCGCAGCACCTCGGCCCAGATCGTGGCGATCTGCTGTTCCAGCTCGCTCTGCGGGGCCACATAGGCCTGTTGCATAAGGCTCACATCCGGTTGCGGCAGGCCCTTGCGGTCGAGCTTGCCGTTGGGGGTCAACGGCATTTGCGCCAGGAAGATGAAATGCGCCGGGACCATGTAGTCCGGCAGGCGGGCCTTGAGTGCGCGACGCAATGCGTCACGGAACTCGGCTTCGTTGGACGGGGCGGACACCGGAACCACATAGGCCACCAGCTGTTTTCCGGTCGGGCCGTCCTGGGCCACCACCACCGTCTCACCGACGCTGTCCTGCTCACGCAGGCGCGCTTCGATTTCCCCCAGTTCGATGCGGAAACCACGGATCTTCACCTGGTGGTCGACACGCCCGAGGTAATCCACCACGCCATCCGGGCGGCCACGGGTCAGGTCGCCGCTGCGATACACGCGACTGCCCGGCTTGCCGAACGGGTCCGGCACGAAGCGTTCGGCGGTCAGCGCCGGACGTTCCAGGTATCCACGGGCCACGCCCTCGCCGCCCAGGTACAACTCACCGGCGACGCCGATGGGTTGCAGGTTGAGTTGCGCGTCCAGCACGTAGCCGCTGCGGTTGCCCAGCAACGTACCGATTGGCGCGTAGACGGCACCGCATGGATCGCCTCGACGGGCTTTCCACAGCAGCGGCGTGACCACGGTTTCCGTCGGGCCGTAACCGTTAAACAGGTAGGTCGGCTTAAGCGCGCGCCAGGCCAGGTCGTAGCTGGCTTGCGCCACCGCATCGCCGCCAAAGCAGTACACACGCACTTTCGGTGGATTACCGTCGCGCTCGGCATGCTCGGCCAGTTGTTGCAGGTACACCGGCGGGAACACCGCCATGGTCACGTTGTGACGGTGCATCTGCGCGTAGGTGTACTCGGGCAACCACAGGCTATCGTCACGGACCAGCACGCTGGCGCCGTTGATCAGCGGGTGCATCCAGCCTTCGTGGGAGCCGTCGAAGGCGAACGACATGAAGTGCAGTTCGCAATCGGCCGGCGATGTTTCATAACGCTCGCCGGTGGCGATGATGTGCGCCACCAACGGGCCGTGGGACACCGCCACGCCCTTGGGCAGGCCGGTGGAGCCGGAGGTGTAGATCACGTAGGCAAGGTTGTCGCCGTGCAGTTTTACCTCCGGCGCGGTGTCGCTGTAGTCGGCCCACGCCTCGGTGCGATCGATGGCCAGGCTGTCCAGGCCCTCGGGAATCGGCAGTTGCGGCAACGCACTGGTGTGGGTCAGCAGCAACTTCGCGCGGCTGTCCTGCATCATGTACAGCAGGCGATCACGTGGGTATTCGATATCCAGCGGCACATACACACCGCCGGCTTTCATCACAGCGAGGAACGCCACCAGGCTCTCGGCACTGCGCGGCATGGCAATTGCCACGCGCACTTCGGGGCCGATGCCACGGGCGATCAGGGCATGGGCCAGGCGGTTGGCCTGGCGGTCCAGCTCGCCATAACTCAGGGTTTGCGCATCGAACTTGATCGCCACCGCAGCGGGGTTTTCGGCGGCGCGGTCGGCAACCATTTCGTGTACCAGACGCTCGGCCGAGAAGCCGGCGTCAGTCTGGTTCCACAGCTGC
>NZ_CVTH01000072.1:0-58525 GCF_900005955.1 Pseudomonas sp. 8 R 14
TCCAGCGTGATCAAGGCCGGCGGCGACGCCACCCTGAGCGCCGGGCAGAACCTGCAACTGGTCGCCAGCCAGGTCAATGCCGGCAACGAGGCGTACCTGGTATCCGGCAAAAACCTCGAGCTCAAAGCCGCGCAAGACCAGGACTACAGCTTCTACAGCAAGACCAAGAAAACCTCCCAGGGCAAGAAATTCCGCCTGGATGAAACTGACGTCGTGAACAACGTTGGCAGCCTTGTCAGCGCGGGGACGAACAGCACAGTCGTCGCCGGTGCCGACCTGCTGCTGGCTGGGAGTGCCGTCACTGCTGAAAAAGGCGCCACGCAACTGGTGGCCGGCCAGGACGTGAACATCCTCGCCGTCAGTAACGCCGACAGCGCCCGCCACGAACGCAAGGAAAGCAAAAGCAGCTGGGGCGGCCTCAAGTCGAGCAAAGTCCAGGACAAAGTCGACGAAAAACGCACCACCGCCCTGGGCAGCATGGTCTCCGGCGAAACCGTCACCGTCGCGGCCAAACGCGATGCCACGGTCACCGGTTCCAACCTGGTCAGCACCGGCGACCTCGCCGTCCAGGCCGGCCGCGACCTGACCATCGACGCGGCGCAAAACACCTTCGCCCGCATCGACATGCACAAGGAAAAAAATCGCGACCTCACCGGCGTGCTGACCGGCAACAAGCTCGGTCTGGACGACATGACCGGCAACCAGAAGCTGTACATAAACAGCTCGAAGCACAACGGCACGGCCAATGAAATGACCTTGACCGGCAGCACGATTGGTTCGAGCGCGGGCAATGTGTCGTTGACGGCGGGGCGTGAGTTGAAGGTGGTGGCCAGTGATCTGGTGAGCACCAAGAACATGGAGTTGAGTGGGGCTGATGTCACCGTTACTTCGGGGATGGAGACGGCCAGTCAGACCAGTAAGGACAGTTCCAAGAGCTTGGCGGTTGGGCGGGTGATCGCGGGCTCGGTAGTGGACACCGCCACCAGCATGCGCGACGCCGTCAAAGCGGCCCGTAGCGCTGATGACCCACGACTCAAGGCAGTCAAAATCGCCCAGGCAGCCCTCGCCGCTTACAACCTGAATGGCCAGGCTTCGGACGCCAATGCGCAAAGCTCCGGCTTCAAAAACAAAACCGGCGGCACGCCCGGCAACGGTTCGCTGATCAAGATCGGTACTGAACTGGCCAATAACCGCAGCAAGAACAGCAGCGAATTCAACAGTGTCACCGCCAAGCAGAGCACGCTCAACGCAGGGCAAGACTTGTCGATCGTTGCCACGGGCGCAGCGGCGGGTACTCAGGGTGATATCCAGATCACCGGCAGCAGCTTGAAAGCCGCCAACACGTTGTTGTTAGCCAAAAACGATGTGTTGATGCAAAGCGCACAGAACACCACCGACCGCAAAAACGAAGGGTCGAAAAATAAAACCGCCATTGGCGCCAGCTTCAATATTGGCGAGCAAAACGGCTTCACCCTCGACCTCGGAGCGCAGGGTGCCAAGAACAATGGCAACGGTAACTCCGTCACTCAGGTCAATAGCACCCTCGATACAGGCAGCCTGTTGTTACAAAGCGGTGGCGATACCACCCTCAAAGGCGCCCAGGTTCGTGCGGACCGTATCAAGGCAGATATTGGCGGCAACCTCAATATCATCTCCCTCCAGGACACCGAGTCGTCGCGCAGCAAACAGAGCAGCGCAGGCTTCGGCGCCAGTATCTGCGTCCCTCCGTTCTGCTACGGCTCTACCGTAGCGGGCTCGGCGAACCTTGCCGCCGCGAATATGAACAGCGACTACAAGGGCGTGACCGACCAGAGCGGTTTGTATGCGGGCACGGGCGGCTACGACATCAATGTCGGCAAGACCACCACCCTGCAAGGCGCGGTGATTGCCAGTGAGGCGTCAGCTGATAAGAACCGGCTCAGCACGGATCGGCTGATCGTCAGCGATATCAAGAATGTCAGCGAGATCAAAAGTCAGTCTGCTGGTATTTCGGTGTCTTCCAGCAGTACCAGCGGTGCGTCGATGGGCGGCAGCATCCCGATAGCGCTCAAGGAGAAAGACCATAGCTACACCCGTAGCGCGGTCAGCGAAGGCACGATTGTGGTTCGCAATGCCGAAGGTGCCAATGACCTGGTGGGGTTGAATCGCGACACCGCCAACGCCAATCAGAAACTTGACCGGCCTGATGAAAAGGCCATGCAAGAGCGTATTGACCTGATCCAAAGCTCGGCGCAGTTGGCCAGTGGGGTGATCAGTGCGGTAGGCAGGGCGAAGGCCGATGAGGCCAAGAAGCTTGGGCAGGCGGCGAAGGAACAAGCAGACGCAGGCGCGCCTGGTGCTGCTGATACCGCCCGTGCCGCCGATCTGGCTTATTCGGAAGCCAAGCGTTGGCAGTTCGGCGGCGACAAGAAAATGATGGCCGATATCGCGACGGGACTGATCGCCGCGGGCCTTGGTGGCGCGCCCGTCGGTACGACAGTCGGTATCGTCGCCAATACTGCGTCTAGCGAGATCTTCAAGCGAGTGGGTGATTACGCTGAGGCGCAATCCCTGAACCCGAAATCGGACGCGGCCACCCGAGCCGCATGGGCAGAAGGTGGAGCAGCACGCGTCATGTTGCACGCGTTGGCAGGTGCCGCCATGGGGTTGTCCAGCGGCAGCGTGGAAAGTGGCGCGTTGGGGGCCGGTGCTTCCGCCGCCTTGATGCCCTCGATTGCAAAGGCGCTGGAAAACAGCAAATTATCTAAGGTCAGCCAGGAAAACATCACTGCGTTGGTTGCGACCGGGATCGGCGCTGGAGCAGGCGCCGGGAATGGCACCGGCGGCGCTGTTGTCGGGGCCGGGACCGGTTACGGCGTCGAAGTATTCAATCGACAACTTCACCTGACCCAAGAGGTGCCATTACTCAAGAAGAAAGCAGAAGAGTTAGAGAAAATTTGGCGCAAGCCGAAATCGGATGCCTCGTGGGAAGACTTGCTGCGTATGGCAGCAGGATCAAAGGTCGATGTCGTCGAAAACGCCCGTTTAGATGCGCTTGAAAAGAACTGGGGCAATGACCCGACGCGAGATTGGCTGGATCGTGATTTGGCGATTGCCAGAGGTGCGATTCAAGAATTGGCTGAACAGAAGATTCCATTAACGTGGAAAGACGGCACCGCAATTATTGCCAATGGTTCTGCAGTTTATGCGTTCAACTCCACCAAAGAGCAGTTTGTAGACACGAGCCTTTTTAATGGCTTGGGCGACGGCCTTTATGGCGAATTGAGCTCATTTGACAAATGGGTTCAATACGGTCGGGAGCAGGCAGATGCTCATGCGACAGAAATCATTAACGTCTCGACCAACGAAATGGCTTCAAAAGACGCGATGTCGAGGCTGTTGTTATTAGCTAGGAAATCGGCTGAACCGGTCACGGCGGTGGATGAGGCGGCCCTTTCGCTCACAGGTGTAGGCCTGGGAGCGAGGATTTCGGCGGCGATTGCCGCTGCCTTTGCGAAAAGGAAATTGGCGACGGAGGCGTCAGGTGAGCTTTTCGTCCTAGGGGCAAACGGCACAAAAACGACTGGGACGATTGCAGAGGGGGAACGCCTAGTCTACCTATCTAACTCCACCGCGCCGAGAATCAGGGATAGGCTTTCGGCGGCGGTTAGTGATGTTCGGACAGGGTTACCTCGAGAAGGAAACGTCGCATTTGCTGAAGTGGATGTTGGTGCGCTTTCATCAGAGACTATGGTGATGAAAGCTTATAGTCAGTTTGATAATAGGGTCGAGGAGTTTTTGCCGAAGCCTGGTGGTGATCTGAATTCGTGGATATTAAAACCTCAAGTTTCTACGTCTAAATATGTTGGAACGACTGAGGGGTATCTGCGAGACATGGATACAGAATTTAAAATTTTGGAAACTTTAGCTCAGCGTCTAGGTCCGAACTCACAAACTTCTGGGCGTATAAATTTGATTTCAGAGAAAATGGTTTGCCCAAGTTGTACTAATATTGTCAATCAGTTTCGCGAGCGGTATCCTAACATCCAGTTAAATATATTTACTGTGGAGAAGTAGTTATGGCGATCGATTTGGCTGTGGAAGAAATTTATCCGATAGTATCTAGGCTTTATGAAAAGGCTATATCACAGATTCGTCTTCGGCCAGAACAAGCCTTTGCTTATGTTCAAGATGAAGCGGGCTCTCTTTGCACGTCTGCTGATGTAGGTTTATTTGCAGTGTTGCAAACTGCAATATTTAGCGAGGGTATGAAGTATGGGTTAGAGTTATCTAGAGAAAGTCCTTATGCGGAGGATATGTTAGAGGGTTTGGCTAGGGCTTATGAAAAATGCTGCGCCGATGATTTAGCAGACGTGGGGCTAAAAGGGGAGAAACTGGCAGAAATGATCGATTGTATGGCACAGGTTAGGGAGAAATATCTTCTTCCTAGATAAGTTGGTGCAAAAGAACCTGCGAGCGGCTTGCCGTCTGGTGAAGCAAAGTTAGTCGGTAACGGTACACCAGCGGCTAATGATGCGAATTTACAGCAACATCCACATCAGAGGAAATCGGGGGCAGATCACATTTTTATAAAGTCCCCAAATAAGCGGGGCAAATTTCTCTTGGTGGTGTGGCGCACGTAATGGTTTCGGTTGGCAATGAAAAGAAATGAGTCTTGGTGGATCGCCATCTATCTTCCTTGTGCCTGTGCGTTCGGCCTGTTGTTTATGTGTGTGTTCTTTCAGGTTGCCGGGTATTGATTGAGTGGTGGTGAAGACGTTGCCGGGCTTATAAAAGAGTATATGGCGCTCTATCTAGAAATAGCTGGGGCTGGCTTTATTCTAGGTCTCGTTCTTTGGTTTTTTAGTGTTCGTTGATCCGCTAAAAATTGGTGTCATACCGCGATTAGTGCACCAATGTATATTGGTGGTCTGACCCCTATTTCTCGAATTCCCGACTCTGATCCTGCTTTACGCGATGCTTTGCAAGCGGCGTTGGATTCAGGAAAAGCCAAGGTTCAAGGTGTAACAGTCAAAGTCGGTGTTCCCGCCCCCAGTAAAACTGGTGTAGCAGAATTTAAGGTGGAAATATGGACCAAGAAGTAATTCAGTGCGAGCGCTCGGGCGTAAACCCGAAATGGCCCTCCTACAAAAGTGTGCTGGGTCGCATAGCCAAGGGGCCACACGTCTCAGATGAATACGAGTTGAATGGCATCCGTGAATATGTTGAGCGCGGCGATGCATTTGCGAAGCCATCAATGCCTGTACCGAATAGTGACAACGTTACGCGTAGTAGCTCCGAATGGATAGCCGTCACACGAGCCCACAAGGTATTGGCGACCGCACCAGATAATCCGCGATGGCTTCTGGAGTTGGCCCATTGGCTGCGCTATTACCAAGTAGGAATTTGGCAGTTGTTCTTCTGGGCGGGTCAGTTCGACATTATTGCCAAAGCGGCAGGCAATGATCGACGCCGCCAAAACTACAGCATCCAAACCGCCACCAATATGATGGCCGCCATGGCGATCCTAGGCTGGAAGGATGCCGTCATCCATCAGGGCTATCTCACCCATGCGGCTCTCAATCGTGGGCATCAATTAGTGATTGAGTACGAAGAGCAACACCGCCGCGCCCAAGCCTTTATGCTGCGTGTGTTTGCCGATTGGGTGGGCGATGTCTCGCATCAATGGCCTGCTTATGCTTACGACGAACCCATCTACGAAGCCTTGTTGGCCAAGTGGCGCACTCCCAGCCCCGACGACCTGATGCCCTGCCTGTTGGCCGCGTGTGACCGCCACACTTGGCAAACCGGCAAAGAGAGCCAGAAGAGTTCCTACGACTTCAATCAGGACTGGCACTTGGAGCGCGTGCCGGTGGAAATTCTCTATATCCTGCGCCTACGCCAGTGGGAAGGTTTAGCCAATCCGCAGAAGATTGATCATCCGCTGCTGGCCGCGCCCTTTGACCAATTGCCGCCCGAGCAACCAGTGCCTGAGTTGGACGAGTTGATGCAAGGTGTGCTCAAGCGCGCAAGGGAAGACTGGCCACAGTACGATGAAGTGCTGTCTTTGCCAGCATTGAAGGGTTGAACAGGTGCAAAAGGACCTCCGAGCGATTTGCCCTCTGGGACAACGAAAGCCGTGGGTGACGGTGCTCCAGCGGCGAATGGCGCGAGCTTCCAGGATGAAAAGCCGGCAGCGGAAGCACCTAAGCCGACGAGACTTACCACGGTTACGGACGAGATGAAGGCCAATCCTTACCATCCGGATTGGCGGCGGTATGCAGGTAGTGAGCCCCGAGCGGTTGGGGCGGATGTTGTTAGCGGCGTTCCACAGGTGGTAGATCCGAAGTCCTTAATTGGAAGGCAGGGCCGAGATGAAATATCCGAGTCACAGGTGAGGCGAATGACAAAGGACATGAATTGTTTCTGCTGGGCTTGATTGCATTGTTGATCCTGAATTCAATCGGGCTTGATAAATGGCCACTTTACTGTCGTTTTGAATAGTAGATGCAAAAGAAGTAGCCGGAACCAGTAAGAATAATTTGCCTGTTCTTTTTGATGGGAAGTTCGCTACTAAGCAGTTGCTTGGTGCGGCTAAGACACCCAGGGAAATAGGGGGCAGACCACGATTAGTGCACCAATGTATATTGGTGGTCTGACCCCTATTTCTCTTGAGGTAAAAAGCGGGTCGGCTAGTAAGACCAGCTATCAAGAATTTACCGATTACTTTGTTAATGAGTTTGGGGCGCAAGGGAAAGGACGGCTAAATGGACAAGTCATCGAAAGCGCTACAACAGTCTATGTGCCATAAAGGTGGGAAATATGAAGCTCGAAGCCGAAAATAGTCCTGTAGTAGTAGGTGTAAATCAAGCGCAGATTATAAAAACGCTAAAAAAATTAAAAAGCTACGGCCCTAGCTCATTCGCATGTATAACTGATGATGAGGGTAACTATGTGCAAGTGGCTGGAGGCAGATTCACTTGTTTTATTGAAAGATATGACGCTAAAAGTAAAAAACTGTTCAGAGGTTATCATTCAAATTCTAGTACAAACTTTGAAGATGGAAGCTTACTGTCGTTTGGTGCGGGCCGTGTACCATTAAAAAAGGATGAGTGGTTTAATATTGATGATGTAATCGAGGTTTTTTCCTTGTTTAATCAGAATCAGTCTCTACCAGCGACTGTCTACTGGCGTGAGATAAATATTTTGAGTCAAAGCGACGGCTGAATAAGTGAAAAAAAGGGGGCAGACCCTGAGGAGTCCCCACAAATCTACTCTAGCCTCTGAGCTTGCCGGTGTACTTCATCGCGCACCAATAGCTCCATATCCGCCAATCTCGAGCGGGACAATCCGGTGGGGATTCCTCAGGGTCAGGCCCCTCTTTCCTCTGAGTGTCGGAGGATACTAAGCGGTATGACAAATCGTCGCATGTATGTTCCCATCGAGATAATTGGAAATCGCAACAGGAGTGTTTGGTGATGACTGAATGGGCACTGTTACGCGAGCTTAAAAAGGGTGATGCGCTTGCTGTGCCCGAAGCAGGACTTTTACTCATCGATGAGGGAGTGTACAAGATGTCGGTCACTCAGTACTGCTTGGCAGATGCGATTAAAGAGGATGGGCAGGATAAGCTGAAAGTATTGTCATTTTACTGGGCGGCCAGTGACGCAGCATTTCAGCGAGCCTATTACAGAGACGTCGAAAGTGATGATGGGGCTGTTTGCCCTCCGCCCTTTGAGTTGATGCCAGAGGAGGCAGGGGCGACCTATATTGAAATAAAGCGAGCGTTGGAGACTGCCGGTAATATTCGAGAGTATGCCTCTTATCGTGTGATGTCTGATGGCGCTTTTGTTCATAAGAGTTTGGAAGGTCCGTCAGCGGTCTATTATTTTCGCTCATTGGGGTTATTGAATGATGAGGTGCCTTACGCAATTTTGTGGAAGTGTCAGGGAGTTTGATAGAAGTGAGCTTAATTGTTTTCTGTGTTTGAGCTAAAAAGGATCGGGTTCTATGAGTTATTCGGAAAGTCTGTCTGTTTTAGAGGGGCAAATGTGGGTTAAAAGAGCGGCTATTTTTCTTTTGATTCTCGATCAAACTTTAGATAATCTATCGTCAGCTCCCGCTACCTATACTAAATGTAGTGAGGCTATTGAGTTGTGCTGGTCATGGTTAACCGATAGAAGTTTAAGCCCTGAGCAGTTGGCCTACTATTTAGACTCGGATGAAATGCAAAATGGTCCTTTGGGAGAGCATAATTTCATTACGGAAAGCTTAGAGCAAGACAGCTTGATTCTGATACTTCTGGTCATTGGCTTTTTTGCACATCAGGCTTATAAGGTTTCAGGTCGGCAAGAAAGAATGTCCGCCTCAGTCAACGAGGCAGGTGAGCAGGCTGTTGAATACATAGTCGAATATATCTATAAGGTCGGAGCGGGTGGCGTGTTAGACGTTTATCTACCTAAAAAGTGTTAATGTTCAGATGCAAGGAGTGGCGATGAAAGGCGCGTCGAAAGTTGGTGTTCTTATAAGAGAAATAGTGTCCAGTGCGTTGTATGAAGGTGATTATGGAAGCTGCTTAAGTAACCGTGAATTAGTCTTGAGAGGTGTTGAGGTTCTCGACCGCGTAGGTGTGCCGCTCGACTATCTTGAATTCCTTGAACAGTTTGGATTTGGTGAGCTGGATAGCGCACTTTACATCGAGGATGGTCCAACGAAGTATTCAGTTGTCACCGGATGTGATGTAGTTGCTTATCGTAATATGTATGTGTTTGCCAGTACCGGGAGCGGTGTCTTTTATGCATTCGATGCTGCGAATGATTGGTCAATTGTCGAAATTGATCCTGAATTGAGTGATGCGGAAGTCTTATATGAGGATTTTTCCAGCTTCATCCTTAGCCAGTTAACAGCGATTAAAGGTTATGTGGATTGGCGAGCCCAGCAGTAATATGCGCGGCGCCAGCATTTGCATTATTAAGGACGATCAATGAAACCCGCAAAATTCTCCCTCCAGGCCTTCCTGATGGCCTGCCTCATACCCGGCTGGGGCCTGGTGTATGTAGGCCGTACACAGTGGGGTATCCGGGTCGCAGCGTTGTTGCTCGGCGGGGTCGCGCTGATGGGTGCCTTGGGGTTGGTCACTACACCCCTTGGGTTGTATGCATTCTTCGCTTTCGTCATCACGGTCAAACTGACCTCTGCCATCGTGTCCGCCGTGTTGGCCCGTCGCTACAGCGGTCCGCCCAATGTGCCGCGTAAACGCTTCCATGCTCTTTACGTCGGCGTGGTGGTGGTCCTGGTGCTGACGCTGGACGTCTTTCGGGTGCCGTTGTTGGGCTTCAAAAACTATTACATTCCGTCGGGGTCGATGGTCCCGACGTTGTCGATTGGCGACTACATCATGTCGGACCTGCGGGCTGGCGTGCCCAACGTGGGGGATATCGTGGTGTATCGCTGGAATGGCACCGAGGCGGTCAAACGGGTAGCGGGAATCGGTGGTGACACTCTGGCCATCGTCCATGGCGAGGTGATCCGCAACGGTGAGAACCTGGGTTTGTTTCACGCACCGGCTGAGCGCGTCAAAAAGGACTACTCCCTTGAGTTGGCGCCGCTCCAGGTAGCGCCGGGGCATGTGTACCTGTTGGGCGACAACCGGGATGTCAGCAACGACAGCCGCTTCATGGGCCAGGTCGCGCTTGAGGATGTGGTGGGCAAGGTCACCGGCATCTGGTTCTCGAATGAACGAGCGCGTATCGGGACGACGTTTCCATGAGCCTTTCGAGCATCGCTGGCGCAGGTACTCCCGGCCGGCGGGCAGCACAGCAATACCATTGAAAGGCTGGGAGCCGATTTGCGCCCAGTCAAAACACACCAACGCCATGAATCTGGAGCAATACCGCATGGACGCAAACCACTCCGCCAAACGCCCGACGATCCTGGCCAGCATCGGCCGGCGCCTGGCCGCGCGCCTTATCGACTGCGCCATCGCAGTCCTGATCTTTTTCATCATCAAATTCTGCGCCGGTGCATTGTCTGCCTACGTGCCGGCCGTGACGCCCAAGGCTGGTTTTCTCTCGGCGTTTTTTGCAGCCTTCGCCTACTTCCTGCTGGCCGACGCGTTGCCCAACGGCCAGAGCCTGGGCAAGCGTTTGTTGAGCATCGCCGTCGTCGACCGTAAAACTCGCAAAAGCTGCACGGTTTCCCAGGCGTTAACCCGCAATTCCGGAGCGCTGGTGGTGATCGATTGGGTGTGGATATTCATGGAGTCCAGAACGCGCCTGGGCGATATGTTCGCCAAGACCATCGTGGTTCAGACCGGCAACCTGACGAGCGTTCGCAGCCTTGCGGATATTTATGACAACGGTAGGGGATAAATACGTCATGAACGATTCGGTATCGGCCACGCAAACCTGGGACATCGCCAGCCCGTTCAGACGGTTGCTCGGCTATCTGATCGATATGGCCGTGGTGTTTTTCCTGCTGTTTTTGAACCGAAACCTGGACTATGCCTATTTCTATCTGAGCTCTGCAGGAGGCCCGGCATTGTTTGATGGCCTCCACTATGTGCTGCTGTTTTCAGCCTTCGGGTACTACCTGTTTTGCGATGCCTTGCCCAATGGCCAGAGCCTGGGCAAGCGAGTGTGCCGCACGGCGGTGGTGGGTTACCCGTACCCCACGAACTGCACGCTGTTCCAGTCGTTCCTGCGCAATGTTCCGAAGATGGTGTTCAGTGTGCTGGACGGTCTTTTTGTACTGTTCGGCCTGCGTCGTCGCTTGGGCGATATGTTGGCCAAGACGATTGTCATCAATTCCTGAGCAGGGCGGCCTGGACGGGCCGCCCTGTGTAACTCAGGACGGGTTGGCGTTCAGCCTGCGACTGATCGCATCCAACAAATCACAGCCGTCGCGCAGCGGAATCGCCAGCAGATGGGCGAAGTCCTGCAGCACCACGGCATCGCTGCTGAGCTGATTGCGGAAGGCCAGGTTTTCCAGGAGTTGGGTGACGGCTTGGATGCGGTGCACGGCGGCGTCGTGGAGGACGTCGAGGGGGGCTTGGGTGTCGATGAGCAGGGCGGGGACGGTGCAGTCGTGGCCGGTCAGGGGCATGTAACGGTTCATAATTGGCACTCTGTTAAGTGGTTGAGACCACCACTCAATCGTCGCCAAACGAATGGGTGGCAGCTGTACGCAGGTTGGCGAACCGGCAACAGAGTAAACCGGCAGACCCGAAGGTCTCCCGCGCACAGCCGCCATAAAAGGCACGGCTTTGCGGGTGCAAAAACACCTGCATGAAAGCGGATTGCTTTTGCACTCTGTTGTCAGGTCGCCAAACCTGATCGCCATTTGGACGACGGCCGGACTATAAGCCCCTCACCCAAAACCGCGCAAGGCATCAGAGTAGTGGCACAATGCCTCATGCAATGCCACCCACTGCCGACACACTGGCGATGCACAAACGCATCAAAAATCTGAACCGGCCTTCGCCGGCGTTTTCGAAACCGCCCCACCGCTACCCACAAGGAAGAAATACATGATCAAGTTGTTCTGCAAAGCCGCTGTCCTTCTGTCCCTGGCCACGCTGTTTGGCTGTTCTTCGACGCCGTCGGTAGAGAAGATGCAGGCTGACGTGGCGAGCTATGCGCTGCCCAAGGCTGCCGTGGCCGATAAAGGCCTGGTGTATGTCGTACGCCCTAGCAACGTCGGGATGCTGGTACGGTTCAACGTGTTCCTGGATGACAAGGAAGCCGACTCGGAGATGGGTTACAACCGCGGTAACCAGTACATCTATTTTTTCGTGACGCCGGGCAAGCATGTGATCAGCTCCAAGGCTGAAAACTGGGCGGACATGCCAATCGACGTCAAGGCGGGTGAGGTGGTTTACCTCAAGCAGGAAGTCGAAATGGGCTTCGCCGTGGCGCGCAACAGTCTCAAAGTGCTGAGCGATCTGGAAGGCCGTTATCTGGTCAAGGATGCGTCCTTGGGCACCGTGGCAAAAGAAAGCAAGTAACTAAAAACGCTTAAGACGGCCGGGCCCGAGCTCGGCCGTTGTCGCTGTTCATCCGCCCTGCACACTTAGCTTGGCAAGGGGCTGACACGCGATTCTTCAACTCTCGTTGATTGACCACGACATAAGCCGGAGTGGCACCGTATGGACGCAAATCCCCCGCTATGCGCCTGACCTTTCCGGCCCGCAATTATTTAGACCCAAGGAAGCTGTCAATGAAACTGCATCGTCTGTTTATCTCACTCACTGCACTGGCGACCTGCACCAGCAGCTTCGCCGCGGCGCCTGCCCTGCAAAGTTTTCTCGCCTGCGACCAGAATTCCCTGGCGGTGGTAAGCCAGGCAGGGCTCAAGGAGCGTGTTGCCCATAAGCTGGAGAACGGCAAGATCACGCTCAGCGGCGGCACAAAGTCCGATATGGGCCAGCGCTGGATGTTCGACACGCCACTGACGCTTGACGGTATGACCTTGACCGGCTTTTTCGCCGAAGACCAGGACCTGATGGGCTCGCGCATCATCAACTGGGGTTTCTACACCGAGCAGGCGCCCGACGCGCTTTACGCACAGCTGAGTAAAGTACCGGGTACGGCGTTGGAGAAAGCCAACGGTATCTACGCGCGTGCGCAGATCTGGTCGCACAAGCAATCAGCCTGGGTGCCGGAAGGCGGCGATGACAACGCGGGCAAGCTGGTCACCGATACGGCCGAACGCATCTTGATGGTCGAGCCCGCACCCGGTGACCTGGCCAAGACCAGCAATGGCATGATCACCTGCTCGGTTCAGGGCGCGGTGAGCGCAGCGATGCTCAAGACCACTCGACCTGACCTGATCAAGTGAGCTGAGGCTGGCAGCGATACCGCAGGCATGCTGAATGCCTGCGGTGTTCTCCGGTTTTTCGCGAGCAAGCTCGCTCCTGCAGAGGGCGGGGTTACAGCAACTTGCGCTGCACCGCTTCATCCAGCGTACTGCGCGTCAACGCCTCGACCACTTCCCGCGTGTCTGCCTGGAACGGGATGCCCACGATCAGTACCAAGTGCATCCAGGTGCGCACTGATTCGCTCTTTTTGACGCGGCCCAGCTCCTTGCCATCCTTGTCCTTGAACACTGTCTCCAGGGTGAAGGTGTTTTTCGCTGTGCTCGGGATGATGAAGAACGTCGCGCCGGTGATGATCGCCGAGGCCATGCTGAACTGTTCGTTGTTGTGCAGCGTGGCATCGACGTAGATATCCGAGTCGACCTTGTCAGTGCTCACCCGCGAGAAACGGTTGGACTGGCGAAACGAATCGGCCACGGCCTTTTCCCACAGCACCACCGGTGCGCCGACTGCCGCGTTGCCAGGGCCGCCGTTGACGTGGTTCTGCGCGGTGGTGTGCACGTACGCCGTAGGCTTTTGCGCCGGGGCGTTGGCGGTCGGTGGCCAGGGCTGTACAGCGGGCAATTCGTGCTGCGAGTAAGACACGCAGCCGGTCAGCAGGACGGCGGCGAGTACCAGGCTGTGTTTGATCAATCCTTTCATGCATCACTCCTTGGAATTACGGTTTGGCCAGGTTGGCGGTGGCGGTGTCGAGCAGTTGCCCGACCAGTTTGGTCAGTTGTTGGCCGCCCATCGACGGTGCCCAGTATTGGCCGCTGTAAAGCCCGACGTTGTGTTCGAATTTGATCGAATCCTTGGCCTTGGCCAGTTCCTTGCCGTTGCGGTCGACGATCACCACGTCGCCGGCCACCTCGAAGCTGTCCACGTAGATCGGGCCGTTGACCCAGATCCAGATGGTCAGCGTCAGCAGCGCACCGGGTACGTACGCCGGGTGTGGCGCGCGATGGCCCTTGAGGGCGGTCATGTTGAATGTGAGCGTCACGTCCTGCTCGCCCAGGCGCACCGGATACTCGGTGACCTGCTTGAAGTAACCCCCAGTGCGCACGTACTGAGTGATCTGGGCCGTCAGGGAGCTGCTGATGGCGGCCTTGTTGGCCTCGTTGACGTCGGCGGCGCTCACCGTCACATCGGCGATTTGCGCACTGCGCGGGCTGCTGACAGCGACCGGGTGGAGCGGGGCGGCGATGGGGCCGGTGACGGTGTAGGAAACGCAGCCGGTCATCGACAGCGCAGCGATCAGGGCCGTAGCCCGAAGCAGAGTGTTAAGCACGCAATGTCCCTATAAGTGAGCAAGCCAAGTTACTGTTTCGACCCGTATCCCCATAACTTGAGGGAATGTGCGCCACCGCACGGCAACCGACGAAACACCTTGAGAACCGCTCTCAACCCCGTAAAATGCCGCGATTGTTTAAAGCACGATACTTTTCAGGGACGAATCCAGACATGCGCATGTTTGCCGTATTCCTCGTCGCCTGCCTGATGGCGGGCTGCGCCTCCAAGCCGGAGTACTACATCTCGCCGGCACCGGTCACCATTCCCAAGAACGCCACGTACTGGCTCGACACGTTTGATGTTGAGGTGGTGGGCAAGAACGAGCGCTTCCTGCCGGATGACAAGGTTCGCCAGCAACTCGGTGTCGATCTGGTCGACCGCCTGCTCAGCGCCAAGCGTTATGCATCCAGCAAGGAAAAGGCCGATTACCTGTTGGATATCAGCATCGTCTACACGCGCCATATCCCCGACTCCAAAGGCGGTCTCTCGACGTTGATCGTTGATGACAACACCATTCTGGCCGCTGTCGATTTCAGCTATCGGGTCAAGGTCAAGAAGGGCGCTGGCGAGGTCCTGCATTTTGCCAAGACGCGAAACAACCTTGTGCCTGCCGGCGTGATGGGTGAAGCGCAAAAATGGAAAACCATGGGCGGGATCATCACCAACTCCGGTAACTCGAGCGTCGAGCGTTTTTATACCGGCGTGTTGAGCCGCGACATCGTCGATGATCTGCGCGACATCCCGTCTCGCTAACGTTGCCCACTACCGATTTACCACCCCCAGGAGCACCCCGTGAACACACTGTCCAAAATCCTGCTGTCCGGCCTCACCGCCGCAGCGCTGTTGACCGTGGCCGGTTGCGCCACGGAGAGCAACCGCGCCATGCCGGTGGAACAGGTCGCCAGCGCCAACGTCGCTTATTCCGGCGTGCGTGTGCCCATCGCCGTGGGCAAGTTCGACAACCGTTCCAGCTACATGCGCGGCATTTTCTCCGATGGCGTCGACCGCCTCGGTGGCCAGGCCAAGACCATCCTGATTACCCACCTGCAGCAGACCAACCGCTTCAGCGTGCTGGACCGCGACAACATGGGCGAAATCTCCCAGGAAGCCGCGATCAAGGGCACCGCGCAGAAGCTCAAGGGCGCTGACTACGTCGTGACCGGCGACGTGACCGAGTTCGGCCGCAAAGAGACCGGCGACCGCCAGCTGTTCGGCATCCTCGGCCGTGGCAAGACCCAAGTGGCCTACGCCAAGGTCGCACTGAACATCGTCAACATCAGCACCTCCGAAGTGGTCTATTCCACCCAGGGCGCCGGTGAGTATGCGCTGTCCAACCGTGAAGTGGTCGGCTTCGGCGGCACCGCCAGCTACGACTCCACCCTCAATGGCAAGGTCCTCGACCTGGCCATGCGCGAAGCCATCAACCGCCTGGTCGACGGCATCAACGCCGGCGCCTGGAACCCGCGCAACTGATCAGCAACCCCTCAAGGAGCAGTACACGGATGAGCAAGGCAGTGAAGTTGGCGCTGATGCTGACAGCAATCGCGGCGGTCGCCGGGTGCCACACGGCGCCCCAGCCCCTGTATCAATGGGAAAGCTACCAGCCGCAGGTTTACGAGTACTTCAAGGGCGAGCCCAAGGAAGCGCAGGTCGAGGCGTTGGAGCGTGATCTGCAAAAGATCAACGCCAGCGGCCGCAAGGCGCCGCCGGGTTACCACGCGCACCTGGGCATGCTGTACCTGAGCATGGGCAAGGATGACCAGATGGTGCAGGAGTTCCGCACCGAGAAGGCGCTGTTCCCCGAGTCTGCCTCGTACATGGACTTCCTGTTGAAAAACGCCAAGACCGGAGTGGCCACTAAATGAGCTTGTTAAAACTCACCGGTGCCTTGCTGGCCCTGGCCTTGCTCGGCGGTTGCGCAGCCCCCAAGACCATTGACTACACCGCGTACAAACAGGCGCGGCCCAAGTCGATCCTGGTACTGCCGCCGATCAACGAGTCGCCGGAAGTGCAGGCCTCGTACAGCCTGGTCTCGCAAGTGACCTACCCGCTGGCCGAAGCCGGCTACTACGTACTGCCGATTGCCCTGGTGGACGAAACCTTCCGCCAGAACGGCCTGACCACCGCCAACGATATCCAGGGCGTGCCACCGGCCAAGCTGCATGACATCTTCGGCGCGGACGCGGCGCTGTACATCACCGTCAGCGAGTACGGCACCAAGTACATGCTGATCTCCAGCGACACCGCCGTGACGGCCTCGGCCAAACTGGTGGACCTGCGCACCGGCACCACCCTGTGGACCGGTTCGGCGCGGGCGTCCAGTGAAGAAGGCAACAACAACGGCGGCGGACTGGTGGGCATGCTGATCACCGCGGCGGTCAAGCAAGTGATCAACAGCTCCACCGATGCGGCGCACCCGATTGCCGGCATCACCAGTGCACGCCTGCTGTCGCCGGGCCAACGCGCGGGGATCCTGTACGGCCCGCGCAACCCGAAGTACGGCACGGACTGATATCCGGATTCTGAGAACACCACAGACCAACTGTGGTGTTATTTGAATCAGGGTTAACCCGAACATCCCGCACCTTGCGTCTGACCTTGTGAACGGATCATTCATTCACGAGGTTCAGCCCATGTCCCGTCCTCTGCTCTTCCTGCGTCCTGCTGCCCAAGGCTTTGCCGTCACCCTGGTGGTGGCGCTGGCCGGGTGTGGGCTGTCTTCATCCCCTGAGTTGGCCAAACCGGCCGAGCCCGTAGCCGAGCTGCAACGCGCGTCGCCCCAGGGCGCCTTGGTCAAGCGCATGGCAATGCCCGCTCCAATGCGCATGCAGGAATCAGCGGCGATGGACTACCGCAGCGAACCCCGCGAGCAATACGCCAACCTGCCGGACAACCCGGTGCATCGCGTGGCCGAAACGCCGGTGTCCACCTTCAGCGTGGATGTCGACACAGGCAGCTACGCCAACGTCAGACGCTTCCTCAACCAAGGTAGCCTGCCGCCCGAAGGCGCTGTGCGACTGGAGGAAATGGTCAACTACTTCCCCTACAACTACGCCTTGCCCACCGACGGCTCACCGTTTGGCGTGACCACCGAAGTCGCCGCCACACCCTGGAACCCGCGCACGAAACTGCTGCGCATCGGCATCAAGGCGTCTGACCGCGCCGTGGCGGACCTGGCGCCGGCCAACCTGGTGTTCCTGGTGGATGTGTCCGGCTCCATGGACCGCCGCGAAGGCTTGCCGCTGGTGCAAAGCACCCTGAAATTGCTGGTGGATCAGTTGCGTGATCAGGACCGGGTTGCGTTGGTGGTCTACGCCGGTGAGTCCCGCGTAGTGCTCAAGCCCACATCGGGGCGCGACAAGGCCAAGATCCGCAATGCCATCGATCAACTCACCGCCGGCGGTTCCACGGCAGGCGCATCCGGCATCGAACTGGCCTACCAGATGGCCCGCGAAGGCTTTATCGACAAGGGCATCAACCGCATCCTGCTGGCCACCGACGGTGACTTCAATGTGGGCGTCAGCGACTTCGACAGCCTCAAGCAAATGGCCGCCCGCCAGCGTAAAAGCGGCGTGTCCCTGACCACCCTCGGCTTCGGTGTGGATAACTACAACGAACACCTGATGGAACAACTGGCCGATGCCGGCGATGGCAATTACGCCTATATCGACAACCTGCGCGAAGCCCGCAAGGTGCTGGTGGACCAGCTCAGTTCAACCCTGGCGGTGGTCGCGCGGGATGTGAAAGTGCAGGTGGAATTCAACCCGGCACAGGTCAGCGAGTATCGACTGCTGGGCTATGAAAATCGCGCGCTCAAGCGTGAGGATTTCAACAACGACAAAGTCGATGCCGGTGAGATCGGCGCAGGGCATACCGTGACCGCGCTGTATGAAATTGTGCCGAAGGGCCAGAGGGGCTGGTTGGAGCCCTTGCGCTACGCCACTGCGCCTGCGGCCGAAGGTAAATCCGATGAACTGGCGATGCTGCGCGTGCGCTACAAGCCCGCCACGGGCGGTGACAGCCGCTTGATCGAACGGCCCATCCGCCACGAAACCACCCAGGCCAGCGACGACCTGCGCTTCTCGGCGGCGGTGGCCGCCTTCGCCCAACAGCTCAAGGGCGATGGCCGCTACACTGGCAGCATGAGTTTGAAGGACACCGCCGCATTGGCCCGCTCGGCCCGGGGCGATGACCCCTTTGGTCTGCGCAACGAGTTCGTGCAAATGGTGGAACTGGCCCAAAGCCTGAAACCCTGATCTTGAACGCAACAGCGTTAACTTTACAAAAGGAGTTCGCCCCCTGCATGGCTGTTCCAGATGATCCATCCAGCGACGAATCGCTGCTGGCCCGCTACCGAACCGGTGACGCCGCCGCGTTCGAAGCCTTGTACGCGCGGCATCGCCAAGGCCTCTACCGCTTCCTCGTGTCCCTGAGCAACAAGGCCGAACTGGCCGAGGAAATCTACCAGGAGACCTGGCTCAGCCTGATCCGCAGCAACACCCAGCCACAAGGCCGCGCGAGTTTTCGTACATGGCTGTTCCAGATCGCCCGCAACCGCCTGATCGACCACTGGCGCAAGCACGGCATCCACAACCCGCTGCACGACAGCTACGATGAGCAACTGCACGCCCAGGCCGACGACAGCGCCGGCCCCGAGCAACAGCTGAGCCTGAGCCGCGACCAGGCGCGCCTGGACGCCGCCCTGCAAGCCTTGCCCGAAGACCAGCGCGAAGTCTTCCTGCTACGCCTGCACGGCGACCTCGACGTGCCGCAAATCGCCGCCCTCACCGGCGCCCCGCTGGAAACCGTAAAAAGCCGCCTGCGTTACGCCCAGCAGAAACTGCGCCGCCTGCTGGCCGAGGAGATACTCGCATGACCGACTCTCGACACACTCCCGACACCGACGACGTGCTGATCCAGCATTACCGTCAACACAGCACCGGCGAGCCGCCCGCGTCCCTTGACGCCCTCATCCTCAACGCCGCCCGCCGCGAGGCCCCGGCGCCGCAACCGAGCCTGTGGCAACGCTGGCTGCACGCCTGCCAACGCCCGCGCTGGCAAATGGCATTCGCCACCGTGGCCGGCTTGGCGCTGATGATCGGCGTGGTCACGCGCTCGCCAGTGCCACAACCCGAAATCTCCACGGCGACCTTCTCCGCCCTGCACGAGGAAGCCGCCCGCCCGGCGCCGCAAGCGTTGTCCGCACCGGCGTCGATGGCGCGCATCGCCGCCGCGCCCAAGGCTGAACGTGCGCCGGTTCAGGCTGAGATGGCAGGTGCGATGGCAGATGAATCGAGCGCCAGGCTCAGCAAGCGCGCGCCGTCAGCGTTGCCGTCGCTGGAGCAAGAGTTACAGGCGATCGTGCGCTTGCGGGAAGCGGGTGAAAGCAAAGCCGCGGATGAAAAATTGCTGGCGTTGCACGCGCGCTTCCCCGAGGAAGACCTGCCCGCACGGCTGGAGGCGCTGCGCACGCATTGACCACAAAAAAAGAACAGGCCACCGGTAACCTGTGGCTTGCGGGGCAAGCCCGCTCGCCACAGTGCCCTCAAGCCCCGTCTTCAACGCCGCGCATCAAAAACCATGCGCACCGCCAGGCCAGCCAGCACCGTCCCCATCAGCCAGCGCTGCACCCGTTGCCATACCGGCTTGGCCGCCAGGAAGGTCGCGATGGAACCGGCCATGATGGCGATCACCGCATTCACGCTCACACTGATCATGATCTGGGTAAACCCCAGCACGATGGATTGTGTCAGCACGCTGCCGTGGCCAGTGGGGGAGATGAACTGGGGCAGCAATGACAGATACATCACCGCGACTTTCGGATTCAACAGGTTGGTCACAAAGCCCATCATGAACAGCTTGCGTGGGCCGTCCCTGGGCAAATCACGCACATGAAACGCCGAGCGCCCACCGGGCTTGACCGCCTGCCAAGCCAGGTACAACAGATACAGCGCACCGCCGAGCCTGAGCGCGTCATACGCATACGGCACCGCCATCAGCAGCGCGGTAATCCCCAGCGCCGCGCACAGCATATACACGACGAAACCCAGCGCCACACCACCCAGTGAAATCAACCCGGCCAGCGGCCCCTGGCAGATCGACCGCGAAATCAGGTAGATCATGTTCGGGCCGGGCGTCAGCACCATGCCAAGGGAAATCAGACCATACGCCAGCAGGCTCGACAGTTCGGGCATGGGTTCACTCCTGTAGGTAGAGCGCGTCGTTGCGCAGGTTGGATGCGCCTGATGGTAGGGCGGGAGCAGGGCGCGCGTTAGATACAGATCGGCTGACAAAACGTCATACAGGGGGCTTGGGCCGCTTGAGCACCCTTGGTTGGCGCCGGTCCGTCAGTTAAGGGCGAACACCCTACTTGTGGTGAGCGGGCTTGTCGAATCGTCGCACCGCCCGCGCTGGGCTGCGAAGCAGCCCCAATCAGGATCCCTGTGTTCTGTCAGGTAAACCGCAGCGCCTGGTTTTGGTTCTGCTCCGCAGCCCAGCGCGGGCGGTGCGACGATTCGACAAGCCCGCTCACCACAAGTTACGAATAGTCCTCGATCACGTGGGGCGTGGAGGTGCAATCTCGAATGCGTTATCGGGTGAGCCTGCGCAAGCTTATTGTGGTGAGCGGGCTTGCTGTGGTGAGCGGGCTTGCCCCGCGCTGGGGTGCGAAGCGCCCCTGAAGCGCCCCTATTGAAGACGACTGAGGTGGATCAGGCACGCCCCTGGCATCAACGCTTGCAGTGAGACGCAACGTCTCGCGGTCTCGTCGCTACCGTGCGCGATCTGGCATGGCGCGTCTCGTTTGACCTCAATGCCGGCCACCCTTGGGTGTTCATTCGGCGGCTCTAGGAGAGGGGCGTCCAGGCGTTTTTGCACAGCTGGCACCGGCCTTGCTCTGGCCACTGGCAACCCACCCGGCGCGCCAGTGCCAACCGTTTCAAGGAGACTTCGCTATGAGCCTTTCGAGCAACTCGCAACGCAGCATGCGTGCCGCTGTCTGGCACGGTCGTAACGACATCCGCGTCGAAGACGTGCCGCTGCCCGTTTCGCCGCCTGCCGGTTGGGTGCAGATCCGCGTGCAATGGTGCGGCATTTGCGGCTCCGATCTGCATGAGTACGTGGCCGGCCCGGTGTTCATTCCGGTCGACGCCCCGCACCCGCTGACCGGGATCAAGGGCCAGTGCATTCTCGGTCATGAGTTTTGTGGCGAGATCGTCGAACTCGGTGCCGGCGTACAGGGCTTCAGCGTCGGCGAGCCGGTGGCGGCCGATGCCTGTCAGCATTGCGGCACCTGCTACTACTGCACCCACGGGCTGTACAACATTTGCGAGAACCTGGCCTTTACCGGCTTGATGAACAACGGTGCGTTCGCCGAACTGGTCAACGTGCCCGCCAACCTGCTGTACAAGCTACCGGCGAACTTCCCCGCTGAAGCCGGGGCGCTGATCGAGCCTCTGGCCGTCGGCATGCACGCGGTGAAAAAAGCCGGAAGCCTGCTCGGGCAAAACGTCGTGGTGGTCGGCGCCGGCACCATCGGTCTGTGCACCATCATGTGCGCCAAGGCGGCGGGCGCGGCCCAGGTGATCGCGCTGGAAATGTCCGGCGCGCGCAAGACCAAGGCCCGGGAAGTGGGGGCGACCCATGTGCTCGATCCGAATGAATGCGACGCCCTGGCCGAGGTCCGCCGCCTGACCGGCGGGCTCGGCGCGGACGTCAGTTTCGAATGCATCGGCAACAAACACACGGCCAAACTCGCCATCGACCTGATCCGCAAGGCCGGCAAGTGCGTACTGGTGGGCATCTTCGAAGAACCCAGTGAATTCAACTTTTTCGAGTTGGTGGCCACTGAGAAACAGGTACTCGGCGCGCTGGCCTATAACGGTGAGTTCGCCGACGTGATCGCGTTTATCGCGGATGGGCGGCTGGACATCTCGCCACTGGTGACGGGGCGCATTCAGTTGGAGCAGATCGTGGGCCAGGGCTTCGAGGAACTGGTTAAAAACAAGGAACACAATGTGAAGATCATTGTGTCGCCTGCCAGGGTCTGACGCGCACGCTGACCGCCGCAGTCTTTGCCCCGCTCCTGATTCCCCAAGCAAAACAGGGGAGAGGAGCGGAGGCAACACGGCGCTAAAAATCCTCGCAGCCAGCGTCCTTCACTCACGCATCCACAGGCCAGGTACCGCGACGCACCATCTCCCGGACACGATCAGCCCCGTTGGCCCGAACCAGCAACTCCATGCGTGCTTTCTCGATGTCCTCGGCACTCCATTGGTCGGTCGCCATCGTGGCTTTTTCATGGGACCAACCGTTGTCGTAGTGACGTACCACATACTGCTGCTGGTATTCCCACATCGACGTCCCGGGAATCGGCGTGACGATAAACGGGTTGGCGTACGCCATGCCGGCACCCATGAGGTTGACCGCGTAATCGATGGTGCGGTCGATCAGCTCCAGGCTCTCTACAAAAGGCTTTTGCCCAGGTCCGCCGGGGGGGTTGACGAACCCCAGCATGAACCCGCCGGTAACCTGAATGCCGTGCTCGGTAAAAATCTCGATGAGCTCGAACGTCGAGTGCTGAATTGCGTTAAGTCGGGATTTGTTGGAATTGACCAGGCTGTCTTCGTTCGCGCTCTCCACCGCGAGGTAGATGTTGTAGCAGCCATTTTCGGCAATCGACCGAATGAACTTCCTTGCCGTGAGCCCGCCTTTTACTGCCTCGATCACATTGCGATATTGCGGGTTCTTGCGCTCCTTCTCATCCATCTGGTCGATGAAGCGTTCGCCCAAATGCAGCAGGATCAGGTTGAAAAGGCTCAACCCGCCTTCTTCGACCCAGGGCAAGTCATGTTTTTTCAGGAGCTTGCCAACCTCCATCGCATACAACGGGTCATGCATCAGGTGATCGTCCTCGATCAGCACTTCAGTGACTCCCTGTTTCACCAGATCGGCCAGGTGCAGGTCAAACCAGTCCAGGCCAAGTGCACGCCAAGGACCGTTGATTTTCGGGATGTAGCAGAAGTTACAGTTCACGTTGCAGCCAATCGTGGAGAATATCTGCGCCCAGGCGCCATGCTTGCGTACGCGCGCTCCTGAGGAGTGATAAGGCTGCAGGTAATGCTTCATGTCCAGAAAGCTGAAGTCCGGCAAGGGCATGACGCCGAGCCGCTCCTCGAGGTCCTGCCGCTTGGGGATGATGCTCAGGTAGCTGGACTTCTGGGTGGGCCGGATCAGTTGCGCCCGGCTGTCGCGGTACGCCACCCCAGGTACGGCATTGATGTCTGTGCCTTCGTGAGTCAAGGCATCGAGCAGCAGGGTAAAGGCGCGGTCAGCTTCATTGATCAGCGCGAAGTCGAAGGCCGAATCCAGCAGTGCGTTCTTCCAGTCACCACTGGAGTGAGCGCCGCCAGTGACCAGCACCAGGTTGGGATCGAGGGTTTTCACCAGCTCGGCCAACGCCCGTGCATTGCCCCATTGCACGGTGTAGTTGCACTGGATCCCGACAATATCGGGCTGCGCGGTTTCGATGATCTCGCGTATCTGCGTATCGGTCAGGCCGTAGCGGATCAGATGCCCTTGGTCGACCTTGACCAGGCTGTGCTCCTGGGACCAGCCGGCAAAGGGCGAATCGACAATCTGCACGTCATAACCGGCCCGCCGGGCCACCGTGGCGATGCGCAACAGGCCGATAGGCGTACCGGCACGCTTCATCACTTCGAACGTATCAATGCCGATGCGGGCAAATGCGCTGTCGTGGGACGTAGGCTCGATCAGACGTGTGTAGGGCGGCACAAACAACAGCACACGAGGTGCCTCGCCATGGGCGCGACGGCGGATGCCGGTTCGGCTGTTCAGCAACGATGGCTTTCCCAGATGACTGAGCAAGGGCCGCGCGGGCGCGACTGAAAAACTCGGCCCGTCGCTCTCGATCCTCAGGGTTCCCTGCGAAGCTATCAAGTTCATTTCCCTGTCTCCTTACCCGTCGAGATCAACGCGAGGTCGTGCGTGAGCGTGAAGTGGCGATGACCGCCCCCGTAATGATCAACACCGCGGGAATCATCAAGATCGGCTTGGCATCGCTTTGCCCCACGGCAATCAGCAGCAGTGTGGAGAACAGCGGCGCCAGATAAGACAGGGCGCCCAGCATCGATAGGTTTCCGTGCTTGGTCGCGTGGTCCCAGGCGAAAAAAGCCAGGCCTACCGGGCCCAAACCCAGGGCAATGATCGCCGCCCACTGGCCCGGCTCAGGCCGCACCGTGGTTTCGAACGCCAGGTGGCAGAGCCCCCCGGCCACAGCCACCAGCCCGCAAATACCCCCGACTATGCTGCTCGGAACATGGCTGAACCGCCGGTTGAACACCGAATAAATCGCCCAGACCCAGGCACACGCAAAGGCGGCGGCGTAACCGATCACCGGCATCGACGCACTGTCACTCCGGGCCCGCAGCTGCATGATGAAGGCCGTCCCCGCCAGGCCGAGCAAGGCGCCCAACAGCTGGCGCTTGCGCAGCGACTCGCCGGTGGCAAAGCTCGACAGCAGCACGATCAGCAGCGGCCACAGGTAGGCAATCAGGCTGGCTTCAGCCGCAGGCGCGGCCTTCAGGGCAAAGAAATACAACGCGTGATAGACGAAGATCCCGGCAAACCCCGTCGCCCACACAGACCAGGGCTGGCGCCAACTGCTGAACCCTGCTGCGCCACGCAGCCCCAGCACGCACAGGCTGGCCACGAAGGCGACCGCGAAGCTCAAAGCCAGCAACTGAAAGGCCGGGATCCCGGCGGTCAAGGTGGTCAGAAGCGCCAGGCACGCCCACAAAAACACGGCAATCACCCCGATCAGCGTCGCACTGGCGGCGCCCTTGGCAAGGGTGATGGATGGGTTGGAAGTGCTCATGCAAGCCCCGTCTGCGGATAATCCTCAAGCGGGAACAATAGAAAGGTCGAGAGAGTGAGTATTGATCAGGCCCGCCGAAGAATTGTTCGGGACTGCTGTTTTTTCAGTGATCTCGCCCTTGTTTACGCACCACGGCCGGCGTCAGATGGCGGGCTTTCTTCAGGGCATGGGTTAACGCACTCTGGTCGGCGTACCCGGCGCGATGCGCAATATCAATAATCGACAAAGACGTTTGGCGCAGCAGGTCAATGGCCAGATTCAGGCGCAAATTCGCGATATGCGAGAACGGCGTTGTATTCAGGTGCTGCCCAAACAGCACATACAAACGCCGCTCACTCGTGCCCGCATAACGCGCAATATCATGCGCCGTCAGGGCCGTGCCCAAGTGCTGCTCGATGTAGGCCAGCGCGCGAGCAAGAATGAACTGACCGGGATCGCTCCGCGCAACCTCGGGCTGCAATAACGAACACAACAGCAACCGACTCCAGGACTCGGCCATCGCGAGCGACCCGACCAACCGGGGCCCGTTGCTGCTGGCGTAATCGAGCAAATGCCGTATATCGGGCCTGACCGCAAAAAAGCGCTTGTCGTTGAGTGGGTCAAATGACGCAACCGTACCCTTCTGCGCCTCGCCACGCCCGGTCGAGACGTCCAGCACCAGGAAACGGTTATGGGTGTTGGCCAGGAAGGTATGCCGGGCCCCAGCAGAAATCACCACCCCCTGGCTTGCATCGACCTTGCCGCCTCGTCCGTCGACCTCAATCTCCATCGACCCGGATTGAGGGAGCACGATTTGATGGAAGTCATGCTGGTGAAGCTCGACCTGACCTGAGTAAGAGCGCAATGAGAGGGAGAGCGATTGGGGGGTGGTGGTGCTCATCCGTGAGTCTCCGGGGGTGAGGGGGTTAGCGTACGTTACTGTTGTGTTTGGATGCCAGATTGTATTTAGGGGGGAGTTTGACTGGGGGGGGTTGCTGGGCTTGGGGGTTGTGTTTATGAGGACGTTAAGGCGTGTGATTAAAAGGCGCGACAGGGGGGGCACGGACCGTCAGAAACAAGAAAGCCCGCACAAGGCGGGCTTCTTGGGTGTTTCATAGACTGTCTGAGACAGCCAGAGACTGCTATATGGTGCACCCGGCGGGATTCGAACCCACGACCCCTGCCTTCGGAGGGCAGTACTCTATCCAGCTGAGCTACGGATGCTTGTGCGGGCGACATCATACCCATGTCGACCTTGGGCGTCCATGCCGGTCTTTGGCCGTTCAAACGTAGGCATTTGCTGCGCAGAGGCCCTGCGCCGGGCGCCGTTGGTCAACACGGCGGAACGCGCTCAAATCACGCTGATCAGAAAAATCCGGCAAATGCGCCGTTTTCGTTCTTTTTTTCGAACAGACTATTGCCCTGTACCCCCATTGATCCTAGGATTCGTTTGAGATTTCAAACGCTCTGTCTCTCGTGCGCCATTCACTGATCGCGCGCGCGGGGGCTGATTTCCCTGACGGCAGCCCACAAGGCGCCTTTCAACAACTCTAATTCGCTCCGCGTGCGCGCGGTGCTGTTAAGGAAAGCCGACATGCAGCTCAAAGATTCCCAGTTGTTCCGCCAGCAGGCCTTTATCGATGGTGCTTGGGTGGATGCGGACAACGGATCGACCATCAAGGTCAACAACCCGGCCACGGGCGAGATTATCGGCACCGTGCCAAAGATGGGCGCCGCGGAAACCCGCCGTGCTATCGAAGCCGCCGACAAGGCGCTGCCGGCCTGGCGTGCGCTGACCGCCAAGGAGCGCGCCAACAAGCTACGCCGTTGGTTTGAGCTGCTGATCGAAAACCAGGACGACCTCGGTCGCCTGATGACTCTGGAACAAGGCAAGCCATTGGCCGAAGCCAAGGGCGAAATCGTCTACGCCGCGTCCTTTATCGAGTGGTTCGCCGAAGAAGCCAAGCGCATCTATGGCGACGTGATCCCCGGCCACCAGCCCGACAAGCGCCTGATCGTGATCAAGCAGCCTATCGGCGTGACCGCCGCCATCACCCCGTGGAACTTCCCGGCCGCGATGATCACCCGTAAAGCTGGCCCGGCCCTGGCCGCCGGTTGCACCATGGTGATCAAGCCGGCTTCGCAAACGCCGTTCTCGGCCCTGGCCCTGGTTGAGCTGGCGCACCGTGCCGGTATCCCGAAAGGCGTGCTGAGCGTGGTCACCGGCAGCGCCGGCGATATCGGCGGCGAGCTGACCAGCAACCCGATCGTGCGCAAATTGTCCTTCACCGGCTCGACCGAAATCGGTCGCCAGTTGATGGCCGAATGCGCCAAGGACATCAAGAAAGTTTCCCTGGAGCTGGGCGGCAACGCGCCGTTTATCGTGTTCGACGACGCGGACCTGGATAAGGCCGTCGAAGGCGCGATCATCTCCAAGTACCGCAACAACGGCCAGACCTGCGTCTGCGCCAACCGCCTGTACATCCAGGATTCGGTGTACGACGCGTTCGCCGAAAAACTCAAAGTCGCGGTGGCCAAATTGAAGATCGGCAACGGTCTGGAAGAAGGCACCACCACCGGCCCGCTGATCGACGAAAAAGCCGTGGCCAAGGTCCAGGAACACATCGCCGACGCCCTGGGCAAAGGCGCCAAGCTGTTGGCCGGTGGCAAGGTCATGGAAGGCAACTTCTTTGAACCGACCATCCTGGTCGACGTGCCGAAAAACGCCGCCGTCGCCAAGGAAGAAACCTTCGGCCCGCTGGCGCCGCTGTTCCGCTTCAAGGACGAAGCCGAAGTGATCGCGATGTCCAACGACACCGAATTCGGCCTGGCGTCCTACTTCTACGCCCGCGACCTGGGCCGTGTGTTCCGTGTGGCCGAAGCCCTGGAATACGGCATGGTCGGCGTCAACACCGGGTTGATCTCCAACGAAGTGGCGCCGTTCGGCGGCATCAAGGCTTCGGGCCTGGGCCGTGAAGGCTCCAAGTATGGGATCGAGGACTACCTGGAAATCAAATACCTCTGCCTGGGCATCTAAGCCCCGTAAGAGATTGCAGCAAACGCAAAGGGCACGAGAGCGCTGACCCTTTGCGTGTTTCACATCGTTATTCGTAGTGGCCGGGAAAGCTGTGGCAGTCGATCATCGCATGCTGCCGTAGTTGCCTCCCCGCCACGTATTCCTTGAGCAACGCCACCCGATGAGTGGCGAATGAGGACTTTATGAGCAAGACCAACGCTTCCCTGATGAAACGCCGCGAAGCCGCTGTACCGCGCGGTGTTGGCCAGATTCACCCGATCTTCGCCGAATCCGCGAAGAACGCCACCGTGACCGACGTTGAAGGTCGCGAGTTCATCGACTTCGCCGGCGGTATCGCCGTGCTGAACACCGGCCACGTGCACCCGAAAATCATCGCCGCCGTGACCGAACAGTTGAACAAGCTGACCCACACGTGCTTCCAGGTACTGGCCTACGAGCCGTACGTCGAAGTGTGCGAAAAAGTGAACGCCAAGGTCCCCGGCGATTTCGCCAAGAAAACCCTGTTGGTCACCACCGGTTCCGAAGCCGTTGAAAACGCCGTGAAAATCGCCCGTGCCGCGACTGGCCGTGCCGGCGTGATCGCTTTCACCGGCGCCTACCACGGCCGTACCATGATGACCCTGGGTCTCACCGGTAAAGTCGTGCCTTACTCGGCCGGCATGGGCCTGATGCCAGGCGGCGTGTTCCGCGCGCTGTACCCGAACGAACTGCACGGTGTCAGCGACGACGACTCCATCGCCAGCATCGAACGCATCTTCAAGAACGATGCCGAGCCGCGTGATATTGCCGCCATCATCATCGAGCCGGTCCAAGGCGAAGGCGGTTTCTACGTCGCGCCGAAGCCGTTCATGAAGCGCCTGCGCGAACTGTGCGACAAGCACGGCATCCTGCTGATCGCCGACGAAGTGCAAACCGGTGCCGGCCGTACCGGTACCTTCTTCGCCATGGAACAGATGGGCGTTGCCGCCGACCTGACCACCTTCGCCAAATCCATCGCTGGCGGTTTCCCGCTGGCCGGTGTGTGCGGCAAGGCCGAATACATGGACGCCATTGCCCCAGGTGGCCTGGGCGGCACCTACGCCGGTAGCCCGATCGCTTGCGCCGCTGCGCTGGCGGTGATGGACGTGTTTGAGGAAGAGCACCTGCTGGACCGCTGCAAGGCTGTCGGCGAGCGCCTGGTGACTGGCCTCAAGGCGATTCAAGCCAAGTACCCGGTGATCGGTGACGTGCGTGCCCTGGGCGCGATGATCGCGGTCGAGTTGTTCGAAGACGGCGACAGCCACAAGCCAAACGCCGCAGCCGTTGCCGCCGTGGTGGCCAAGGCGCGTGACAAGGGCCTGATCCTGCTGTCCTGCGGCACCTACGGCAACGTGTTGCGCGTACTGGTGCCGCTGACCTCGCCGGACGAGCAGTTGGACAAAGGCTTGGCGATCATCGAAGAGTGCTTCTCCGAGCTGTAAGCGGCAGTTGGCCTGATCGATAAGAAAAACCCGCTTCGGCGGGTTTTTTTGTGCGTCAGAAGCAAGCCAGTTCTTATCAAATTTAAAATAACTTACTGATTTTAAAGGGTAAAAAATTTCACTCTAAAATCTTGAGTCTTGCATAAAAAATTTCAGGCAACCGCATTCTTGTGGTGAGCGGGCTTGTCCCGCGCTGGGGTGCGAAGCGCCCCTAATAAAGACAAAATGCGGTGTATCAGGCACTCCTCTGCGCTTGGTTTTGGGGCTGCTGCGCAGCCCAACGCGGGCGGAGCGACGATTCGACAAGCCCGCTCGCCACAGGTGACGGGTTGTCCGTTCTGTCCCTTAACTGACCGGCATTGGGGCAAGCCCCCTCCCACAGTGATCTGCATTCAGCCAGCGATGACGCGATTCTTGCCCAGGCGCTTGGCCTCATACATGGCGGCATCGGCGCGGGCGAACAGGCTGTCCAGGGTGGAGTCTTCCTCGGTCAGGCTGGCCAGGCCCTGGCTGATGGTCACGCTGAACGCCTGGCCTTCATAGCTGAAACTCAGTTCCTGGATCTCCCTGCCCAGGCGCTCAGCCACTTGCAGCGCCATCTCCGGCGCGCAACCCGGCAGAACGGCCGCGAACTCTTCGCCGCCAATGCGCCCGAACAGGTCGCCACGGCGCAGGACCCCGCGACCGCTCTCGGCGATACGCCGCAGCACCTGGTCGCCCTCCAGGTGGCCATAGGTGTCGTTGACGTCCTTGAAGTCATCGATGTCCAGCAGCAGGAAGGCCAGCGGCGCGCCTTGGGCGCAGGCGCTGTCGAAGGCCTGGTTGGCGCATTCGAAGAAGTGTCGGCGGTTGCTGCTCTGGGTCAGCACATCGGTGGTGGCGAGACGGTGCAGCTCCAGTTCCAGCTGTTTTTTTTCCGTGATGTCTTCGGCCATGCCGACGACGATCACCGGCTCGCCGGGTTCGACCTGCTGGTTGATGTAGCACTTGTCGCTCAGCCAGCGGATCTGCCCGTCGGCGGTGATGATGCGGTACTCGCGGTCTTCCACGGCTCCCTGCTCCAGCACGCGCGCCAGGCTGTGTTCGGCGTAGTCGAGGTCTTCGGGGTGAATGCTGTTGCGCCATTCGCGGTGGTCGGCCAGCAGCAGGCCGGCGGAACGTCCAAAAATCCGCTCGTATGCCGGGCTCACGTAGAGCACGCGGCGGGTTTGCCAATCTATGGCCCACAGCACGGCGTTTACGCTGACCAGCAGAGAACTGAGCAATTGTTCGCGCTCACTCAGTCGCTCGACTTCGCCCTGGGCATGTACCAGTGCCAGCAGGGTTGCTGCCGCGGCCGGACGCGGAGGGTCAGCGGTAGGGCTGTCGGCGGTGAAGGGCTTTTCGAGAACCATCGGCACAACTCTCTCTGGGCGCGCCGCAAGATCGAGCAGCGGTCACTACAAGGGGCCACCATGATGGCGAAGTGTTCATTGAGAGAGGCGAATTGCAGTGAAGTTCCGTCAACAGGCTCGATTGACGGTGTCCGAGAAATGGCGCCAAAAAGCTGATGGGTGGGAGGGCAAGCCCTCCCACGCTACTGTCAGACCGCCGCAGGACGCAGCGAATAGGTCTTCAATTGGTGGGCAAAATCCCGCAGGGACTGGATGCCGCTGGCCTCGGCCTCGTGCACCCATTCCTTGATGGCGGCGAGCATGTCGTGGCCGTTGGAGCTGGTCTTGAGCCAGATCTGCTGCAGCGCCAGGCGTTTTTCGTAGATCACTTTCAGCGCCTGGCTGTGTTCCAGCATGCTCTGGATACGCAGGTGGTGGCGGTCATCCAGCAGGCTGGTTTCCCGCGACAACAGGCGTTTGGCGCGGTGGAACTGGTGGCGCACCGAGTGATCGACTTTTTCCAGCTCCTGCTTGACCAACGGGCCGATCACCAACTTGCGGTACTGGGCCATGATCTGGAAGCGGTTGTTGAGGATCGCCATGGCGGTGTCCATGTCCAGGTGACCCTTGCCTTCCACGCGGTGGGCAATCGGTGCCACGCGCTGCACCTTGGCCAGGCGCAGGAAGCTGAACACCTTGATCCATGCCCAGCCCAGGTCGAATTCCCACTTCTTCACCGACAACTTGGCCGAGTTGGGGTAGGTGTGGTGATTGTTGTGCAGCTCTTCGCCGCCGACGATGATGCCCCACGGCACCAGGTTGGTGGCGGCGTCACGGCATTCGAAGTTGCGGTAGCCCACGGCGTGGCCCAGGCCGTTGATCACGCCGGCGGCCCAGAACGGAATCCACATCATCTGGATTGCCCAGATGGTGATGCCGATGGCGCCGAACAGCAGCAGGTCGATCACGCCCATGATCGCCACACCCAGCAGCGGATAAGGAGTGTAGATCTTGCGCTCGATCCAGTCGTCCGGGCAGTTCTTGCCGTAGATGCGCAGGGTCTCGGGGTTTTCGGCCTCGGCACGGTACAGCTCGGCGCCTTTGCGCAATACGGTGGACAGGCCCTTGATCACCGGGCTGTGCGGGTCGTCGACGGTCTCGCACTTGGCGTGGTGCTTGCGGTGGATGGCGGTCCACTCGCGGGTGTTCTGCGCCGTGGTCAGCCACAGCCAGAAGCGGAAGAAGTGTTTCAGGCCGGCATTGAGCTCCAGGGAGCGATGGGCTGAATAGCGGTGCAGATAGACCGTGACCCCAACGATGGTCACGTGGGTCATCAACAGGGTGACTGCCACCAGTTGCCAGGCCGACAAGTCAAGAAAACCGTTGTACCACATAGGCTGTATGGCCCTCAGATAAAGAAAAGAACAGCACACGCATTATCACTAAGCCTACAGAGAAAACCAGCGGCCCTTTCAGATAAGACTTACGAGATGTTACATATCCTATAATCCCCATTCTTTGTAGGACGATTCTGGGCTTTTAGTAAGGATTACTGGGCATATGCTGTTTTCATACCGAGGAGCCCTGCGTGCTGGGCTGGTATACCTGCTGGCTTCGAGCGTCTGGATAGGCCTCACTCATCGGGTATTGATCGAGTTTCTCGATAATCCGACCGACCTGCACCGGTGGTTGCAGGTGCGCGGTTATGTGTGGGTCGCGCTCAGTGCCTGGTTGATCTACCTGATCTGTGCCCGATCTGCCCGGGCCGACCAGCAGCAACCCTTGAAAGAGAACCGCGAGCGCCTGCGCCAGGCTGCTGCCGTGTTCGATTGCACCCGCGAAGGGGTGTTGGTCACCGACGCCAAGGGCCTGATCGTGCATGTGAACCGGGCCTTCATGGAAATCACCGGCTACCAGTGCGAAGACGTCATGGGCCGGCAGCCGAGCCTGTTCAAGTCCGGTCGCCATTCGTCGAATTTCTATCAACAGATGTTCCAGACCCTGGAACACACCGGTGAATGGAGCGGTGAAATCTGGAATCGGCGCAAAAGCGGTGAGATTTATCCACAGTGGCAAACCATTCGCGTGATTCACGATGACCTGGGCCATATCAGCCATTACGTCGCGGTGTTTTCCGACATCAGCGCCATCAAGGATTCCGAGCACGAACTGGCCCACCTGGCCCACCACGACCCGCTGACCGACCTGCCCAACCGCCTGCTGTTCACCGACCGTGCCGAGCAGGCGCTGGCCTCGGCGCAACTCCACAAGCGCGGCTGCGCCCTACTGTTGCTGGACCTGGATCACTTCAAGATCATCAACGACAGCCTTGGCCATAATGTGGGCGACCAGTTGCTCAAGCTGGTGGGCGAGCGGCTCAAGGCGCTGTTCGGCCCCGGCGTGACCCTGGCGCGCCTGGGCGGGGATGAGTTCGCGGTGCTCGCGGAAAACTGCTCACAGGTGGTGCAGGCGGCGGCTTTGGCACAGCGCATGCTGGATGTGATGAAGCAGCCGTTCATCTTTGACGGCCATCAGCTGTTTATCAGCGCCAGCATTGGCATCAGCCTGTTCCCCAATGATGCCCTGAGCGCCGAGCAATTGTTGCGCAACGCCGATTCCGCGCTCTTCAAGGCTAAAAGCGTGGGCCGCGAAGGCTACGCCTTGTACACCGAAGAACTCACCGCCCATGCGCAGAACCGGGTGGAAATCGCCAGCGAACTGCGCCGCGCCCTCGAACAGCAGGAGTTGCGCGTCTACTACCAACCGGTGCACGACTTGCACACCAGCCGCCTGATCGGCGTCGAAGCACTGGTGCGCTGGCAACACCCCGAGCGTGGCCTGGTGCCGCCGGGTGATTTCATCCCCATCGCCGAACGCACCGGGTTGATTGCCGAGATCGATGGATGGGTGATGGACCAGGCCTGCCGACAGATGTGCCGATGGCTGGCCGACGGCGCGCCGCTGAGCTTTATTGCAATCAATGTATCCAGCCGCCTGTTTGCCCGGCGCGAACTCTACGATCAAGTCGCCCAGGTGCTGCACGATACCGGTCTGGATCCGGCCTTCCTGGAGTTGGAAGTCACCGAAAGCGCGGTGATGGACGACCCCGAAGTGGCCCTGGAACAACTGCACCGCCTGCGCGAACTGGGCTTGCGCCTGGCCATCGATGACTTCGGCACCGGCTATTCCTCCCTGCTGCGCCTCAAGCGCCTGCCGGTGCAGAAACTCAAGATCGACCAGGGCTTTGTCGCCGGGCTGCCGTGGGACGAAGACGATGCCGCCATTGTGCGGGTGGTGATCGCCCTGGCGAAAAGCATGGGCATGCAGGTGCATGCCGAGGGGATCGAACAGGTGGAGCAGGCGCGGTTCTTGTTGGAGCAGCACTGCGATATGGGCCAGGGGTACTGGTTTGGGCGGCCGATGCCGGCGGACGAGATTGATTGGAACTGCGCACCCACTCTCCAGCCTTGAAATGCATTCAAATGTGGGAGGGGGCTTGCTCCCGATAGCGGTGTGCCAGTCTGAACATTTGTTACTGATAGACCGCCATCGGGGCAAGCCCCCTCCCACATTTGGATATTCACAAGGCGTTATTTCAGCGCTTGGGCGCAAAACAAGCGCGCAACCCCACGTCCTGCCAGAAAATTCTTTCTGGTTATATAAACATTCTTAAATAGTATTTTTAAGAATATCCGCGCTTATCTACTATCGCCCTACGCCGCAAGCAGTGCCGCCACTGCGAGGCACTATTCATTTCAGGAGCGAGACCATGAGCGCATCTCTACGTAGCGTCGACGGCCAGGACGAAGCAGCCATTTTGCGCGAGATCCAGAGCGCCTTGCGCGATCTGCGGTTTGGCGCGGTGGAAATCACTGTGCACAACGCTCAAGTGGTACAGATCGAACGCAAGGAAAAATTCCGTTTGCAGAACCCGGGTAACAAACCGAGCTAAGCAATAACGGCGATAGACCCCGTCACTATAAGAAAAAGCCAACACCCAGAATTTTCAGGAGCTTCTATGTCGTCGATTCGCCGTTATGCCCTGGCCGCCCTGGCCAGCGCCGTGTTTGCCGGTTCCGCCGTTGCCAAGGACTACGAGTTGCTCAACGTCTCGTACGATCCTACCCGTGAGCTGTACCAGGACTACAACGCTGAGTTCACCAACTTCTGGAAACAGTCCCACCCCGGCGATAACGTCAAGATCCAGCAATCCCACGGTGGTTCGGGCAAGCAAGGCCGGGCAGTGATCGACGGCCTGCGCGCCGACGTGGTGACCCTGGCCCTGGCCGGTGACATCGACGAAATCGCCAAGCTGGGCAAGACCCTGCCGGAAAACTGGCAGACCCGCCTGCCGGACGCCAGCACCCCATACACCTCGACCATCGTGTTCCTGGTGCGCAAGGGCAACCCTAAAGGCATCAAGGATTGGGGCGACCTGATCAAGAAAGACGTTTCCGTGATCACGCCTAACCCGAAAACCTCCGGCGGTGCGCGCTGGAACTTCCTTGCCGCCTGGGCCTACGGCCTGAAATCCGGTGGCAGCGAAGCCAAGGCTCAGGAATACGTCAAGGAGCTGTTCAAGCACGTGCCGATCCTCGACACCGGCGCGCGCGGTTCGACCATTACCTTCGTCAACAACGGTCAGGGCGACGTGTTGCTGGCCTGGGAAAACGAGGCGTTCCTGGCCCTGAAAGAAGACGGCGGCGCCGACAAGTTCGACATCGTCGTGCCGTCCCTGTCGATCCTCGCGGAGCCGCCGGTGGCCGTGGTCGACAAGAACGCCGAGAAAAAGGGCAACACCGAGATCGCCACTGAATACCTCAAGCACCTGTACAGCCCGGCTGGCCAGGAGATTGCGGCGAAGAACTTCTACCGCCCACGGGATGCAAAAGTGGCCGCCAAATACGCCCAGCAGTTCCCGAAACTGGACCTGGTGACTATCGACAAAGACTTCGGCGGCTGGAAAACTGCCCAGCCGAAATTCTTTAACGACGGTGGCGTGTTCGACCAGATCTACACGGCGCAGTAAGCCAAAGTACCGGTAGGAGCGAGCTTGCTCGCGAAGATCGTCAACGATGACGCGGGCATTCTGAATGAGCGCGGTGCCCTTGAGGTCTTCGCGAGCAAGCTCGCTCCTACAGTGGTTTCTACCTTTAACCAAGGACTCTTATGTCGCGTCGTATTTCCCCCGTCATACCCGGCTTCGGGCTGACGCTGGGCTACACCGTGGTGTACCTCAGCCTGATCGTACTCATCCCCCTCGCGGCGATGTTCGTACACGCCGCTCAACTCACCTGGGATCAGTTCTGGAACATCATCTCCGCACCCCGTGTGCTGGCGGCGTTGAAGCTGAGCTTCAGCACCGCGCTGTACGCCGCCCTGATCAACGGCGTGATCGGCACGCTGCTGGCCTGGGTGCTGGTGCGCTACACCTTCCCCGGCCGCAAGATCATCGATGCGATGATCGACCTGCCGTTCGCCCTGCCCACCGCCGTGGCCGGTATTGCCCTGACTGCGCTGTACACGCCGACCGGCCTGGTGGGCCAGTTCGCCGCCGACCTGGGCTTCAAGATCGCCTACAGCCCCTTGGGCATCACCCTGGCGCTGACCTTCGTGACCCTGCCGTTCGTGGTGCGCACGGTGCAGCCGGTACTCGCGGATATCCCCCGGGAAATCGAAGAAGCCGCCGCCTGCCTGGGCGCCAAGCCGTTGCAGGTGTTCCGCTACATCCTCGTCCCCGCGCTGCTGCCCGCCTGGCTGACCGGTTTCGCCCTGGCGTTTGCCCGTGGCGTCGGTGAGTACGGTTCGGTGATTTTCATCGCCGGCAACATGCCGATGAAAACCGAGATCCTGCCGTTGCTGATCATGGTCAAGCTCGACCAGTACGACTACCGCGGCGCCACCTCCATTGGCGTACTGATGCTGGTGGTTTCCTTTGTCCTGCTGCTGCTGATCAACTTGTTGCAGCGGCGCATCGAACGTCCATAAGGAGGCGCGGAACATGTCCCAATCGTCTATTTCCGCGGCATCCTCGGCCAACGCAGCCCGCCGTGGCAGCGCTGTTTCCCGGCGCATCCTGATCAGCCTGGGCTGGCTGGTGTTCTTCCTGTTCCTGCTGCTGCCGCTGTTTATCGTGGTGTCCCAGGGCTTGAAGAACGGCCTCGGGGCGTTTTTCACCGCAATCCTTGAACCGGACGCGTTGTCCGCACTGAAACTCACGGTGATCGCCGTGCTGATTTCAGTGCCGCTCAACCTGGTATTCGGCGTCAGTGCGGCCTGGTGCGTGAGCAAGTACTCGTTCCGTGGCAAGAGCATCCTGGTGACGCTGATCGACCTGCCGTTCTCGGTCTCCCCGGTGATCGCCGGCCTGGTCTACGTGCTGATGTTCGGCGCCCAGGGCCTGTTTGGCCCTTGGTTGCAGGAGCATGACATCCAGATCGTGTTCGCTTTGCCCGGCATCGTACTGGCGACCATCTTCGTCACCGTGCCGTTCGTCGCCCGCGAACTGATCCCGCTGATGCAGGAGCAGGGCACCCAGGAAGAAGAGGCCGCACGCCTGCTGGGCGCCAATGGCTGGCAGATGTTCTGGCATGTCACCGTGCCGAATATCAAATGGGGCCTGATCTACGGCGTGGTGCTGTGCACCGCGCGGGCCATGGGGGAGTTCGGCGCGGTGTCGGTGGTGTCCGGCCATATTCGCGGCGTGACCAACACCTTGCCGCTGCACGTCGAGATTCTCTACAACGAATACAACCACGTTGCCGCGTTTGCGGTGGCGAGTCTGCTGCTGATCCTGGCGCTCTTCATCCTGCTGCTCAAGCAGTGGAGCGAGAACCGTATTAATCGCCTGCGCGCCAGTGCGGCTGAGGAATAAGTCATGTCGATCGAAGTCCGTAACGTCAGCAAGAACTTCAACGCCTTCAAGGCCCTGGACAGCATCAACCTGGATATCCAGAGTGGCGAGCTGGTGGCCTTGCTTGGGCCTTCCGGCTGCGGCAAGACCACCTTGCTGCGCATCATCGCCGGCCTGGAAACCCCGGATGACGGCAGCATCGTGTTCCACGGTGAAGACGTCTCCGGCCACGACGTGCGTGATCGCAACGTCGGTTTTGTGTTCCAGCACTACGCGCTGTTCCGCCACATGACCGTGTTCGACAACGTCGCCTTCGGCCTGCGCATGAAGCCGAAGAACCAGCGCCCGAACGAAAGCCAGATTGCGGCCAAGGTTCACGAACTGCTGAACATGGTGCAGCTGGACTGGCTGGCCGACCGTTACCCGGAACAACTCTCCGGCGGCCAGCGCCAGCGTATCGCCCTGGCCCGCGCGTTGGCGGTCGAGCCGAAAGTGCTGCTGCTGGATGAACCCTTCGGCGCCCTCGACGCCAAGGTGCGTAAGGAACTGCGCCGCTGGCTGGCGCGCCTGCACGAAGACATCAACCTGACCTCGGTGTTCGTGACCCACGACCAGGAAGAGGCCATGGAAGTCGCCGACCGCATCGTGGTGATGAACAAGGGCGTGATCGAGCAGATCGGCTCACCGGGCGACGTCTACGAAAACCCGGCCAGCGATTTCGTCTACCACTTCCTTGGCGACTCCAACCGCCTGCACCTGGGTGAAGACCGGCACGTGCTGTTCCGCCCCCACGAAGTGTCGCTGTCGCGCCACGAACTGGAAGATCATCACGCGGCCGAAGTGCGTGATATTCGTCCATTGGGCGCGACCACGCGGGTCACCTTGAAGGTCGAAGGCCAGAGTGAGCTGATCGAAGCCGAAGTGGTGAAAGACCACGACAGCCTGACCGGCCTGGCTCGCGGCGAGACCTTGTTCTTCAAACCCAAGGTCTGGCAAAAAGCCTGAGCCCCAAACAAAAATCCCGATGTGAAACAGGTTCAATGTGGGAGGGGGCTTGCTCCCGATAGCGGTGTTTCAGCCAGCTTATCTGCTGCTGACCCACTGCAATCGGGAGCAAGCCCCCTCCCATATTCAGATCTGTCTCGGCTCCAGATCGCGGCGAACCACCGGTCCCGAGCGCTCTTCGATCTGCTGCTTCAAACCCTGGCGCAGCCCCAGCAAAAACGCCACCTCCGCCACCACAAACAGCGGCCCCACAATCAGCCCCGACACGTCATCCACAAACGCCGGCTTCCTGCCTTCGTAGTAATGCCCGACAAACTGAATCACCCAGCCCACCACGAACATTCCCACCCCGCTGCTGAGCCACACCATCGTGCTCTGCGCCGCCAACACGTGCCCGGCCCACAGCGACAAGCCCATCAACACCGTCATCAGCGCGCCCAGGGCCAGTTCAAGCCGCAGGTAAAACCACGCGGAAAACAGCGCCACTATCACTGCCGGGGAAAGCCACAGCCCACCCACAGCCCATTCGGGGCGTGACAGCAGCACAGCCACGGCGACCACAATCAGCGGGATGCCGATGAAGTGGCTGGCGATATTGCGTGGGTCGCGGTGGTACGCGGCGTATTGACTGAGGTGATCGACGAGGCTTTTCATTGTTGTTCCTCCTGTAGGATGTTTGATCATGCCCTGTCAGCCTGGGACTAACTGTCAGTTGGGCGACAATCTTCGGAGTTCTCATGGATGCGACGCAATGGCACTCCCGGTTGGCCGTCGGCCACTGGTTCAGTCACCTGCCCGTACCTTTCCAGCATAGTCTGCTGGCCCATGCGCGGCTGCGGCAGCTGACGGCGGGTCAATACCTGTTCAAGCGCGGCGACCCGCCCTGCGGCTTGTATGCGGTGCTCGACGGCACGTTGCGTGTCAGTGCGGTGAATGAGCACGGCAAGGAAGCGCTGTTGAGCCTGGTGGGGGCGCCCTACTGGTTCGGCGAGATCTGCCTGTTCGACGGCTTGCCGCGCACCCACGACGCCTGCGCCACGGGGCCGTGCACGCTGGTGCAGGTGCCGCAGCTGGCGCTGCTGAAGATCCTCGATCAATCCCCTTGCTACTGGCGCGACCTGGCGTTGCTGATGAGCCAGAAGCTGCGCCTGAGTTTTATCGGCCTCGAACAGCTCAGCCTGATGCCCGCTTCGGTGCGCCTGGCCCACCGGCTGTTGATGATTGTTGAGGGCTACGGCGACATGGCGCCTTCAAAACGCGTGCTGCAACTGCCCCAGGAAGACCTGGCGGCGATGTTGAGCCTGTCGCGCCAGACCACCAATGCCTTGCTCAAGGACCTGCAAGCCCAGGGCATCGTGCGCCTGGGCTACGGCGAGATCGAAATCCTCGATGCGCAGCGGCTACGAGAGGCGGCGCACACCTGAGGGTGTTAGCCTGCAAACCTGATCAATCGAGGTGTGTTATGCGTGTGCTGTTAGTGGAACATGAATCCGAAGAGGCACAGCGGATGGCCCGGGGCTTGAACGAGGCCGGCTACACCGTGGAAGTCGCGGCCAACGGCATGGCGGCGCAGCGCTTTGTCGAAAGCGCCGAATACGACCTGGTGATCCTGGATGTGATGTTGCCCGGCCTGAATGCCTGGAAGCTGCAGCAGGCCATCCGGCAGAAGGGTGAGACGCCGGTGTTGTTCCTGACCACGCCGGGCGGGATTGAAGATCGCCTGCGCGGCTTGGAGCTGCATGAGGATGATTACCTGCTCAAGCCGTTTGAGGCCAAGGGGTTGGTGATGCGGGTCAGGAAACTGTTGCGGCGGGATCGGGGTCGCTGATTGATCCCGTCACTGTAGTGCCTGAAAGATTGCCATCGGGAGCAAGCCCCCTCCCACAGGAGAACGCATTTCAAATGTGGGGGCTTGCCCCCGATGAGCATAGGTATCTACACAACTTGGGCTCAACACTGAGCGCCCGGCAGATAGGGCTGTTGTGGTGAGCGGGCTTGTCCCGCGCTGGGCTGCGTAGCAGCCCCAGTAAAGAAGAACGCGGTGTATCAGACACTCTGTAGAGGCTGGTTTTGGGGCTGCTACGCAGCCCAGCGCGGGACAAGCCCGCTCGCCACAGTGAGATTTGTCAGGGGCTGAAAAGTTGTGTAGATACCCATGCCCCGATGAGACCTTCAGCCTCCCCACATATCCCCTTACCGCAACCCATCCCGAAACTGCCCCGGCGTCATCCCCGTCCAGCGCTTGAACGCCCGGTTAAAGCTGCTGGTATCGGCAAATCCCAACAGATGGCTGACCTCGGCCAATGAACACTGTGGATCACGCAAGTGGAGCAACGCCAAGTTCTGGCGACACTCATTGAGCAACGCATCAAACCGACACCCCTCATCCGCCAGATGCCGCTGCAAACTGCGCAAACTCAAGTGCAGCGCCTGGGCAATCCGCTCGGCACTCGGCTCGCCATCGGGCAGTTGCGCCTCGATGGCCGCGCGCACCTTGCGCTCCCAGGTCAGCGGTTGCAGTTGCGCCAGGGTGCGTTTGAGCACGGTTTCGTTGTGTTCGGCCAGTTCCGGGTTGGCGTCGTCCAGGTGGCTGTCGAAATCGCTGGCGGCGAATTCGAGGCGGTCTTCCTCGGCGCCGAAAAACACCGGTGCGCGGAACACCGTGTGCCAGGGCTTGGGGTCGGCGGGTTGCGGGCGCCGCAGGTAAACCGCCAGCGGCGCATAGTCGCGGCCCAGGCGATTGCGGCACGTGCGCACATAGATCGCGGCAAACGCATCGATGGCTTCCAGCGCCGGCGCCGGGCTGCCTGGCGGTTGCAGCAGGCGAAAGCGGTAGCGCTCGCCATCGCCGCTGAGTTCCAGGCTCAGGGCATCGCTGACCACCTGGTGATACCGCACGATGCGCTCGAACACCTCGCGCAGGCTGCCGCTCGCCACCAATGCATAACCCAGCGCATGAAAGGTGGTCGGGCTGACAAACCGCGACACCCGCAACCCGATGGCCGGATCGCCGCTGGCCTGCACCGCCAGTTCCCACAGGCGCGTGGTGGCCGACAGCGGGTAACGCGCGTTGGGGTCGTCCATCTGCTGCGGATCAAGCCCGGCTTGGGCGCACAGCGCGGCGCTGTCGAGGCCCAGGGCATCGAGCTGCTTGCGCAGGGCGCGGGTCCAGCTGGCGAGGGAAGTCGGTTCGGTCATGGCGATTGGCGCTTGCGGTCAACAGGTTGGCGTGTGGGGCTAGCGTCCTGCAAGAAGCCCTGGTGCAGGATGTAACCCTCAATGAATAAGAGGATGGGAGCATGGACGGTACTTCTGCAAGTCCCCAGCAGATGAACGCGCAACAGCGTTCGGCGCATATCCGTGAAGTGGTGCTCGCCGAAGGCGTGCGCTTGCGTCGCCGGCACCCGTGGTTGCAGCATCAGGACGCCCTGGGCGCGGGCATCCTGGCCTTTGCCCTGCTCGGCATGATCGGCTCGGCGGCGCTCTATATCAGCGGTCATATGGCCTGGTGGACCTGCCTGCTGCTCAATGCGTTCCTGGCCTCACTGACCCACGAGCTGGAACACGACCTGATCCACAGCATGTACTTTCGTAAACAGCGCGTGGCCCACAACCTGATGATGGGCCTGGTGTGGCTGGCGCGGCCGAGTACCATCAACCCGTGGATCCGTCGGCACCTGCACCTCAATCACCACAAGGTCTCCGGCACCGAGACCGATATGGAGGAACGTGCGATCACCAACGGCGAGCCCTGGGGCCTGGCGCGGTTGCTGATGGTGGGCGATAACGTGATGTCGGCGTTTATCCGCATGCTGCGCGCCAAGACCTGGGGCCACAAACTCAAGATCCTCAAGCGCTCGCTGCTGGTCTACGCACCTTTGGCGCTGCTGCATTGGGGCGCGTGGTATATCTTCCTCGGCTTCCATGCCGCCAACGGCATCGCCAGCCTGCTGGGCACGCCGATCGACTGGTCCACCGGCACCTTGCAGATGATGCAGGTGATCGACATCGCCGCCGTGGTGATCATCGGCCCCAATGTGCTGCGCACCTTTTGCCTGCACTTTGTCAGCTCCAACATGCACTACTACGGCGATGTGGAACCGGGCAATGTGATCCAGCAAACCCAAGTGCTGAACCCGTGGTGGCTGTGGCCGTTGCAGGCGTTCTGCTTCAACTTCGGCAGCACCCACGGGATTCACCATTTTGTGGTGAAGGAGCCGTTCTACATCCGCCAGATGACGGCCAAGGTGGCACATAAGGTCATGGCCGAGATGGGCGTGCGCTTCAATGATTTCGGCACGTTTGCGCGGGCCAATCGGCTTGAGCCCATGGCGTCGCCCCAGGCCCGGCTCAATCCGGCTGAAACGGCGACGCGCTGAGCACCACGCCGGTTTCGTCGACGTACTGCTGCCAGTGGCCGATCAACGTGGCGAGCTTGTCCGGATGACTCAAGGCCAGGTCGTGGATTTCGCCGGGATCCTGGCCCAGGTCATACAGCTGCCAGGTCGCCGGGCCCACCGGGCCGGGGATGTACACGGCTTTCCACTGGCCCTGGCGAATCGCGCGGCGGCCGAACAGTTCCCAGCCGGTTACGGTGTTGTCGTCGTGCACCTGGGCGGTCTCGCCAGAGAGGAAGCCCAGCCACGACTTGCCCCGCAGCGGCGCCACCGGCTTGCCACGCCATTGTTTGCCCGGATGGCGCACGCCGGCCAGGTCGAGGATGGTCGGCGTGATGTCCATCACCGTGCCGAAACCATGGCTGATACGACCTTTGAGCGACAACTGCGGATAGTGCACCAGCGCCGGCACGCGAATCCCGCCCTCGGTGGTGAACGCCTTGAACAACCGCGACGGCGCCGTCGCCACCTGCGCCCATGACGGGCCATACCAGACATAGGAATTGGCGCGGCCGATATTGTCCAGGCTGTTGTCGTAATGCTGGTTGAGGTAGGTGAGCAACTGCGGCCCGAACTTGGGGAACGCCTCCAACAGCGCACCTTCGGCGCCGTTGTCGGACATGAACACAATGAAGGTATTGTCCAACTGCCCCTGCTGGCGCAGGTAATCCACCACTCGGCCGATGTTCCAGTCCATGCGCTCGACCATCGCCGCATACACCTCCATGGCCCGCGCCGAGACCTGGCGCTGTTCGTCGCTCAAGGCGGCCCACTGGGTGTTCAGTTCGATCAACGGATGGGGTTCGACATTGGCGTCGATCAGCCCCAATGCCTTGAGTTTTTCCAGGCGTTCCAGGCGCAGCACTTCGGGGCCGGCGTCGTAGCGGCCACGGTACTTCTCGACGATGTCCGCAGGCGCCTGCAACGGCCAGTGCGGCGCGGAAAACGGCAGGTAGGCGAAGAACGGCCGGGCCTGGTCGCGCTCCTTGAGATAGTGCAGCAGCTTGTCGCCGAAGGCATCGGAGGAATAGAAGTCCTTGGGCAATTGCTCCACGAACCGGTCGTCTTCGATGTACAGCGCCGGGGTGGATTTGAGCAGGCCCGGGGTGTCGTCGTTATAGGTCGGTTCGAAGCCGTAGTGGTTGGCCGCCCCCGGCAGCAGCGAGAACGAACGCTCGAAACCGCGGGCGTGGGGCGCCAGTTCGGCGGTCAGGCCCAGGTGCCACTTGCCGCTCATCAGTGTCTGATAACCGGCCTCGCGCAGCAGCTCCGGCAGTGCCACCACCTTGTCATTCAAGTAGCCCTCGTAGCCGGGCTTGCCGATCAGCTCCGGGGTCAGTGCCTCGGCCATGGTGCCGATACCGGCGATATGGTGGTCGGTGCCGGTGAGCAGCATCGAGCGGGTAGGCGAGCACGTCGGGGCAGTATGGAAGTCGGTCAGGCGCAGGCCGTTCAGGGCGAGTGCGTCCAGGTGCGGCGTGGAAATTTCCCCGCCAAACGCACCGAGGTCGGAGAAGCCCATGTCATCGGCCAGGATCACGAGAAAATTGGGACGTTGCGGCATCAAGGCACTCCTCATCAGCAGGCGGTTTTTCAGCAGGCGATAAACGCCAGTGGCAGGTCGCGGATCTGTTCGCGCGCGGGCGGCTGGTAATGGCCGTCGCTGGTCAGTTCATGCAGCAACTCCTCACGCAGCTGGTGGAATTCGAAACTGCTGCGCTGGCGCGGGTGGGGCAGGGCAATCTCGACGACCTGCTTGATCCGCCCCGGCCGGGGCTCCATCACCACCACGCGGTCGGCGAGGAAAATCGCTTCCTCCACATCGTGGGTCACCAATACCGTGGTGATTTTGGCGCGGGCGCGGATCGCCAGGAGTTCGTCCTGCATCTGCTGGCGGGTCAGGGCGTCGAGGGCACCGAAGGGTTCGTCCAGCAGCAGAATGCGCGGGCTGGCCACCAGGCCGCGGGCAATCGCCACCCGTTGCGCCATGCCGCCGGACAGTTGGTGCGGATAGGCGCGGGTGAAGTCGGTGAGGCCGACCAGCTCGATAAAATCGCTGATGCGCCGATTGCGCTCTGCTTCGCTCAGTGGCTCGTTGACCAGGCCCAGGCCGATATTTTCCGCCACGGTGAGCCAGGGGAACAGACGATGCTCCTGGAACACGATGCCGCGCTCGCCGCCGATGCCGCTGACCGCTTTGCCGTCGACGCGGATCTCGCCGCGAAACTGCGTATCGAGCCCCACCAGCAAACGCAGCAGGGTGGATTTGCCGCAGCCGCTGGAGCCGACAATCGCGACGAATTCGCCTTCGGCAATCTCCAGGTTGAATTCGCGGATGGCTTCCAGCTCGAAGCCGTCGACGTCGAAGGTCTTGCCCACATGGTTGAAGCTGACGATAGGTGCGTTCATGCGTGTCTCCAGCGGGTGGCGCGGGTTTCGATGCGCTGGCCGATCAGGTTGAGGGCCGCGCCGGTGAGGCCGACCAGGAGCATGCCGCTCATGATCAGGTCCATGCGCAGCAGTTGTTGGGCGCCGATCATCAGGCTGCCGATACCGCCGTTGGACGGCATGAAATATTCCGCACCGATGGTGCCCAGCCAGGCGTAGATCAGGCTCAGGCGCAGGCCGGCGAAAATGCCGGCTGCGGCGCCTGGCAGTACCAGGCGTCGCAGCCGTTGGAACAGGTTCAGGCGCAACACCTGCACCGCTTCGTTGAGCTGTGGCGACAGATTCAGCACGCTGCGTTGGGTGGCGATAAACAACGGGAAGAAGGCGGCGAGGGCGATAAACACCCATTTGGCCAACTCACCCAGGCCAAACCAGGCAGTGAGCAGCGGCACCCAGGCGAAAATCGCGATCTGGCGCAAGGCGGCCAGGGTCGGCCCGAGTACCCGCTCACTGCGCCGTGACAGTCCCAGCCACAGGCCCATGGCAAAGCCAAGGCCGCCACCGAGCAGCAACCCGCCCAGGCTTCGCCCCAGGCTGGTGCCCAGTGCACCGCTGAGGTTGCCATCCACCACCCCGGCGACGGTGGTGTGCAGCACCACCCATGGGCTGACCAGAATGTTCGTGTCGACCCAGCCTTGTTGCGTCGCGACCTGCCACAGCGCCAGCAACAGCAGGGGCAGCAACCACGGTTGCAGGCGCTGCCAGCCTTGATAGCGCGGGCCGCGACGAATCTGCGCCGTGGCCGGGTGGGGCCAGTGCACCCATTTGCGGTCCAGCCAGCCAATGCCACGGTCCATCACCACGCCGAATACGCCGATGACCACGATGCACACGAAGACGATATCGAGCATGAACAGCTGGCGCGCCCACACCATCAGGTAGCCGATGCCTTCGCTGGAGGCCAGCAACTCCACCGCCAGCAGCGAGGTCCAGCCGGCCGCCAGGGCCAGGCGCACGCCGGCCATGAATGCTGGCAGCGCGGCAGGCAGGATCAGGCGCCGGATCAACAGGTGCGTGGGCAGGCGCAACACGCGGGCGGCTTCGCGTAACTGGGGTTGGGCGTCGCGCACGCCCACCAGGGTATGCAGGGTGACGGGCACCACGATCGCTTTCACCAGCACCACCAGTTTCAGGGTTTCGCCAATGCCGAAGAACACCATGAACAGTGGAATCCAGGCCAGGGTCGGTACCTGCGACAACGCGCTGAACGTCGGAAACACCAGGCGCTCGGCGCGCGCGCTGAAACCCAACACCGCCCCCAGCAGCGCCCCGGCGCCAATGCCCGCCAGCAACCCCCAGGACAGGCGTTGCAGGCTGATCGCCAGGTGGCTCCACAGCTCGCCGCCGGCCAGTTCCACGGCGCTGCTCCACACCAGCGACGGTGGCGGCAGGATCTGCTCGCTCATCCAGTGATTGCGGCTGGCCAGCCACCACAGCGCAAACAGCGTCACCGGCAGCAACCATGGCAACAGCCGTTCACTGTGCAGCGGCCAACGTGGCGTGGCGCCGGGAGCCGCGAGCGGTAGGCTCAAAAGTGAGATTCGGGCCATGGAGGACCTCCGTTGTCGCCAAGGGCGTTATGTGATTTCGATCTTATAAAAACGTAATCAAGATGATTGAGGGATAAGAAAAGCCATTTAAAGCCTCGCTCCGGCACGCATCCAATGCATTCGAAGAATATTTTCGATGCTATTCATGCATAGCCCTCTGGAGCCTGCGTTTCACTTCGCATAGTCCTAAAAGCTATTAAATTGTGAATTTATAGTATTTAAAGTTTTGAACAGGTTGTGCCTACTTTCTGCTCCCCAGGCGACCCTCGCCCACAAGGAGCTGCGCTTATGAAACTGCCGTTCAAACGTCTGATCACCCTGGTCGCAGGCACCGCACTGGCGGGCCTGGTACAGGCTGCCGACCTCAAGGAAATTCGCATCGCCGTGCCCGACCTCAGCGCAGGCAGCCAGCACAGCGGCGGGGGCATAACGGACGTGCTGCGCGAGCAGCAGATCTTCGAAAAAGCCTTTGCCGACCAAGGCATCAAGATCCAGTGGAATTACTTCAAGGGCGCCGGCCCTGTGATCAACGAAGCCTTCGCCAACGGGCAGGTGGACCTGGCGTACCTGGGCGACCTGGCGGCGATCATCGGCCGCTCCAATGGCCTGGAGACGCGCTTGCTCAGTGCTACCGCGCGGGACATCAAGCAGTACCTCGGCGTGGTACCGGGTTCTGGCATCAAGACCTTGCAGGACCTCAAGGGCAAGCGCGTCGCGGTGTTCCGTGGCACGGCCAGCCAGTTGTCGTTCGACAGTGCATTGGCCAGCCAGGGCTTGAGTGAGAAGGACCTCAAAGTCATCAGCCTGGACTACAACGCCGCCAATGCCGCGTTGGCCGCCAAGCAGATCGACGCCACCTGGGGCGGTTCGAACCTGACGGCATTGCAAGCCAAGGGGCTGGCTGAAATACCGCTGACCACCAAGGACCTCGGTGGCGCCGGCAGCGTCCAGGCGGTGCTGGTGGGCAGCAAGCAGTTTGTCGACGAGCACCCCGACGCCGTCGCCAAGCTGCTCAAGGCCCAGCAGCAGGCGGTGCAATGGTTGACCGATGACAACAACAAGCAAGCCTACATAGCGCTGGTGTCCGGGCTGGCCAGTTACCCGCCGGTGATCCTCACCAATGACTTGAAAGACCAGACCCTCAGCGAGATTTTCCCGTCGACCCTGGACCCGGTGTTCCTGGCTAAATTGCAGGGTTCGGTGGACCTGGCTTCCAAGGAGAAGCTGATTCGCAAGTCGTTCCAGGTGAGTGACTGGGTGGCGCCGAATCTGTCGGCGGCGGGGCTTTGAGTCGGGTGGTGCCTGGGCTATCGCCATCGGGGGCTTGCCCCCGATGAGGCCCTTCAAACCGCCACACTCACCTCCTGCCTGTCCACCTCCACCAGCGTCTCGATCATCGCCTTCGCCGCCGGCGACAACCGCGAACCGGTGCGGCTGACAATCCCGCAGCGGGCGCTCATGGTCTCCATGTTCTGCGGCAGGTTGCGCCAGTGCAGCAGCTTCAGCGTGCCCTGGGCGATGTCTTCGGCGAATGCCTCCTCGGTGCCCACGCCGATGGCATTGGACTGCAGTACGATCTTCACCAGCGCCGGGAAATGTTCGGTCTGGATGCTCGGGGAAAAATCCATGCGCCCGCTCAGGTTCGCCAACAGTTTGCGAATGCCCTGTGAGATCAGCGGCGACGCCAGCGGGTAGTCGAACATGTCGTTGGTCGACAGGCTGTCCTTGGCCAGCAACGGGTGCCCCGGTCGGCAAAAAAATACCCCGCGCTTGGGGGTCAGCGCGCGGGTCTGGAAATTCGGGTCGGCTTCGAATTGGCGGATGTCGGCGATAAAGAATTCGATCTCTTCACGGCTCAGGGCACGGCTGAGTTTTTCCCAGTTATCCACCTGGAAACTGGTGCGGATTTTCGGGTGGGCGCTGATAAAGCGCGCCACCGCATCCGGCACCAGTTTCACTGCCGGGGCCGGGCCGCAGCCGAAGCGCAGGTCGCCGGCGTCGAGCTTGGTCATGCGCGTCACTTCACTGCTCAGCAAGGCGGCGCCGTGCACCAGGGACAAGGCATGTTGCAGCACCACTTGGCCCTCCGGCGTGGGGCGCAGGTCCTTGTGGCCACGGTCGACCAGCACGCAGCCGAACTCCTGTTCCAGCCCCTGGATGCTGCGGCTGAACGCCGGTTGGGTGATGCCCATGGCGTCCGCCGCACGCACGAAACTGCGGTGTTCGTTGAGGGCGATGAAGTAGCGCAGTTGGCGAAGATCCATATGCTTTCCCTGCATCTTAAAAATAGGTCGAAGGCATTTGCGACCACGGGAGCAGAGGTTTTAAATGCAAGCTCTTATTCCGTCAATGAAGCATTTGTTCATCTGCTAGATCTAAATTGCATATGGATAGAGCGTTGTCGGAAAGCGTCCCCATCAGCAGGCACAAGAGGGTCATCACCATGAGCAACGCCGCATTAGCTGTTCAACCCGTCGCCCAGGCGCTGGATATTCACCCGGTCGCCGGCCGCATCGGCGCCGAGATTCGCGGTATCACACTGTCCGGCGATCTGGATGCCGCCACGGTCGAAGCCATCCAGCAGGCGCTGGTGCAGTACAAGGTGATCTTCTTTCGCGAGCAGACTCACCTCGATGACCAGAGCCAGGAAGCCTTTGCCCATCTGCTCGGCGAGCCGATTGCCCACCCGACGGTGCCGGTGCGCGACGGCACGCGCTTCCTGATGGAACTGGACGGTACCCGTGGGCAGCGCGCCAATTCCTGGCACACCGATGTGACCTTCGTCGATGCCTACCCGAAAGCCTCGGTGCTGCGTTCGGTGCTGGCGCCCAAGTCCGGTGGCGACACGGTCTGGGCCAACACCTCGAGCGCCTACAACGACCTCAGCGTCGAACTGCGCGCCCTGGCGGATAACTTGTGGGCAGTGCACAGCAACGAATACGACTACGCCGCGCTCAAGCCGGATGTGTCGGCCGAGCGGCTTGAGGCATACCGCAAGGTGTTCACCTCGACGGTGTACGAAACCGAGCACCCGGTGGTGCGCGTGCATCCGGTCAGTGGCGAGAAAACCCTGTTGCTGGGGCACTTCGTCAAGCGCCTGAAAGGTTATTCCCTGGCTGACTCGACCCAGCTGTTCAACCTGCTGCAAAGCCACGTCACCCGCCTGGAAAACACCGTGCGCTGGCGCTGGAACACTGGCGACGTGGCGATCTGGGACAATCGCGCCACCCAGCATTACGCCGTGGACGACTACGGCACCCAGGAACGCATCGTGCGCCGGGTGACGCTCAAGGGCGATGTGCCGGTGGGCGTGCAAGGGCAGCGCAGCCAGACCACCAAAGGTCTCTAATGTGGGAGGGGGCAAGCCCTGATGCCAGTCAGTCAACGGCGAACACCGTACCTGTGGTGAGCGGGCTTGCCCCGCGTTGGGCTGCGAAGCAGCCCCAGAACCAGGCGCAGCGAAGTGCCTGATACACCGCATTCGTCTTCATCAGGGGCGCTTCGCACCCCAACGCGGGGCAAGCCCGCTCACCACAGAGGTACCCGTTTGCTGCGCGACAACGCTACTTCGAAGAGGTAGTGGGACCCCCCACATTCGATGTGTGGTTTACCACACGCCGATCTGCACCACTTTCTCCGCTTGCGGCTCACCGTAACGAAACCGTTGGCCACGCAGATCGATCTCTGCGTGGCTGATGGTGGTGCGTCGCTTCAGCCCGCGCAGCCATTCGAACAGATACCCCAAATGGGTTTCGCGCACTTCGGCATAGGCCGGGTCGTTGCCCAGGTCGTGCAGTTCCTGCGGGTCGTTTTCCAGGTCGAACAGCTGTGGGCGGAAGCCGTCGTACGCCAGGTATTTCCAGCGCTCGCTGCGCACCATGGTCATGCGGCAACGGTCGATGGGTTGCGCCAGGCGTTCGCGGGCCGGGGCCTGGAAGGCGTAGTCGTACTCGGCGATGGCGTAGCGGCGCCAGCGCGTTGCCTGGCCGTGCAGCAGCGGGATCAGTGAGCGCCCTTCCAGGCGGTGCTCGGCTGCGGGCAGGCCCAAGGCGTCGAGGAAGGTCGGCAGCGCATCGATGGTTTCCACCAGATGCGCGTCCACCGTGCCACGGCGGGTATCGGCGGCGGCGCGTGGGTCGCGCACGATCAGCGGAATGCCCACCGCAGGTTCCAGCAAAAACTCTTTTTCGCCGAGGAAGTGATCGCCGAGGAAGTCACCGTGGTCGCTGGTGAACACGATCAGGGTGTCGTCCCAACGGCCATTGCCTTGCAGGAAATCGAACAGGCGTCCCAGTTGGTCGTCGACCTGTTTGATCAAGCCCATGTAGGTGGGAATCACCGTGAGCCGTACCTCGTCACGGGAAAAATTCAGGCTTTCCTGGTGCTGTCGGAACGCCTGGTACACCGGGTGATCGCTGGTCTCCCCTGGCTGGATCGGTGCCTGGATATGCTCGGCGCCATACAGTGCGTGATAGGGCGCCGGTGCGATGTAGGGCCAGTGTGGCTTGATATAGGACAGGTGCAGGCACCACGGTTGTTCGGCCTGCTCACGGATAAAGTCGATGGCGCGGTCGGTAGTGTAGACGGTTTCCGAATGTTCCTCGGCCACGCGCGCGGGGCGGCCTGCATTGCGCATGTGCCAACCGCTGAGGACTTCGCCGTTTTCACCTGCTGCCGCATTCGCCCATTCGTGCCACGGGTTGGTGCCGCTGTAGCCCTGCTCGCGCAGGTAATGGGTGTAGGGCGCGGACTCGCGTTTATCCTCGAACAGCGGGCTGTCGGGGTAGATGCCGTCGTGACGCAGGTACGCCTCGAAGCCAACCTCGTTCAATGGCTCGGCCTGCTCGCTGTCAGGGTCGATATTCAGGCGTTGCAAGGCGTCAACATTGGGTGTGGCGTGGGTCTTGCCGACCAGTGCCGTGCGGATGCCGTGGGGACGCAGGTAGTCGCCGAGGGTCAGTTCTTCCAGGGGCAACGGCACCGCGTTCCACGCCACCTGGTGGCTGCTGACGTAGCGCCCGGTATAGGCCGACATGCGCGAGGGCCCGCAGATGGTGCCTTGGGTATAGGCGCGGCTGAAGCGCACACCGGCGGCGGCCAGGCGATCGATGTTCGGCGTGTGCAAGTGGGCGTGGCCGTAGCACGACAGGTAATCGCGGCGCAGTTGGTCGCACATGATGTACAGCACGTTGCGCACGGGTTGGGGGTGGGACATGGGACTTCACCAGACGGAGGACAGGTGAGGTTTTTCGCCGTTCGGGTGGGGGGCTGGCAAGTGCATTTGGGGACTGGCTTTGATGCAGTGGATGCATGGCCTAGACGGCGACGTTCTCCAGCGCGCACACCTCTTCATCCAACTCATCGATCTGCTTGATCTGCTCGATCATCGCTTCGGCCAGCGGCGACAAGCGATACCCTGCACGGCTGACGACGCCGTAGCGGGTGTAACGCTCCTCCAGATCCTCCGCCAGGCCCTCGATCGTCAAGCACACCAGTTCGCCCCGGGCCATGTGCAGCACATCGCTGTTGGCGCTGACGATGCCGATGGCGTCGGAGCGCAGCACTACGCCCATCAGGCTATAGCCGTTCTCGCATTCGACATTGGGCAGGTAATCGGGCCGGCCGCTGAGGTCGACGATGACCTTGCGCAGGTTGGGCGGGCGGATGGTCACGGCCAGGGGGTAACTCATCAGCTCGGCGGCGCTTACGCTGCCACGTCCGGCCAGTGGGTGGCCGGCGCGGCAGCAGAAATACCAGCGGCGCGGGCGCAGGCGGTGGGTGTGATAGTCGGGGTTGGCTTCGAAGTGGCGGGTGTCGGCGACGAAAAACTCGAACTCTTCACTGAGCAGGCGTTTGCTCAGGCTCTGCCAGTCGTCCACCTGGTACTGCACCCGTGCCTTGGGGTAGCGCCCGATAAAACTGCCGATGGCGCGGGGGATCAAGCCGCTGGCCGGTGCCGGGCCGCAGCCGAAACGCAATTCCCCCGCCTCCAGGCCATTGAACTGGCTGATCTCGTTGGCCAGTTGCTGTGCGCCGCTGACCAGGCGCCGAGCATGCTCCAGCAATACCTGGCCTTGTTTGGTCGGCGCCAGGTCTTTGCGGCCACGGTCAATCAGCTGGCAACCGGCGCTGTGTTCCAGGGCCTGGATACTGCGACTGAACGCCGATTGCGACAGGTTCACCGTCAACGCGGCGGCGACAAAACTGCGTTGTTCGGCAAGGGCGATGAAGTGACGAAGCTGGCGCAAATCGATATGCATTTTTCACATCAAAAATATCCGGGAAATGCATTGGCTATGCATTAGGTCGACTCCTTATAAAGGCTATCTCTTATGCAGTAAATGTTCGTAAAAACATAAATAAATAACCTAAAGGAATATCTGTCGATGGATATTTCCGGGTTCCGGAGCCGCTTATGAGTCTGTTGAAGTCCTTGCCCCTGGCCATTCTGGTGGCCGGCAGTTCCAGTTGGTCGCCGACCCAGGCCGCCGAAACGCCCGCGCCGGTAAGCAAGGGCGAGAGCGCCGGCGGCGAGTTGGAGACGGTCACCGTCACCGCCCGGCGGCGCACCGAAAGCGCCCAGGCAGTGCCGACGCCCATGAGCGTGATCGGCGGCCAGGCCCTGGAGAGCCAACGGGTGTATCGGATTCAGGATTTGCAGCAACTGGTGCCCAGCGTCAACGTCGCTTATATGCATGCGCGCCAGTCCAGCGTGTCGATTCGTGGCCTGGGCAACAACCCGGCGAGTGATGGCCTTGAGGGCAGCGTAGGGCTGTATATCGACAACGTGTACCTGGGGCGGCCGGGCATGGCGGTGTTCGACCTGATGGACATCGAACAGCTTGAAGTCTTGCGTGGCCCGCAAGGCACCTTGTTCGGCAAAAACACCACCGCCGGGGTGATCAACATCAGCACGCGCGCGCCGAGTTTTACCCCGGAGCGCAGCATTGAAACCTCGCTGGGCGAGGACGGCTACTTCCAGACCAAGGGCACGATTTCCGGCCCGCTCACCGATGACCTGGCGGGGCGTTTCTCGGTCTATCGCACCCGCAGCGACGGCGACATCAAGAACGAATACAACGGCCATGACCTTAACGGCGGCTCGCGCCAGGGCTTTCGCGGGCAACTGCTGTACAAGCCCAGCGAGACCTTCAACCTGCGCTGGATCGGTGATTACAACGAAGAGGATTCCAGCGCCGGCACCCGGGTGCTGTACAGCACCGGGCCGACCATCAACGGCACCAACCTCTACCAGTCGCGGGCCAACGCCGCAGGCGCGACCCTGGTCGATGGCACCCACCGCAAGGTCAACCTGGACAGCGACCAGCACGTCACCGTGTTCCAGGGCGGCACGTCGCTGGAGGCCAACTGGACGTTGCCGAGTGATTTCACCCTGACCTCGGTCAGTTCCTATCGCTTCTGGAATTTCACCCCGCGTAACGACGACGGCCTTAACGTGCCGGCGTCGTATAACGCCGGGGTGTCGGTGGAAGATAAGCAGTGGTCCCAGGAATTCCGGCTGGCTTCGCCTACCGGCGGTTTCTTCGATTACGTGCTGGGCGCCTACTACTTCGGCAATTCTCTGGATAACAAGTCCTTCAGCTATTACGGGCCCCAGGCCGACATCTGGAACGGCACGCCAGCCGGCGCACTGGCCAATGTCAGCAGCGTCGGCAACGGGCACATTCGCACCGACAGTTTTGCACTGTTTGCCCAGGGCACCTGGCACCTCACCGAGCGCCTGGATTTCACCGCCGGCCTGCGCGGCACCTACGAAGAAAAAAGTGCCTGGGTCACGCGCAACGCTCCCCTTGGCGGTGCGGCGGTCAGCGGTGCTGCCGCGACGGCTCGACGTGGCCGCGCGGGGGCGTACGACTCCGGCGACCTCACGCAATACAGCACCAGCCCCTCGGGTTTGCTCAACCTGAGCTACCGCTTTAACGAAAACCTGCTGGGCTACGCGACGCTGTCCCATGGCGAGAAGTCCGGCGGGGTCAACCTGGCGGTAGGCTCAGCACCGACGGCCGGGGCCGACTCGCTGTTGATCGGCACCGAGCGCGCCAACAACGCCGAACTGGGTTTCAAAAGCACGCTGTGGGACCGGCGGCTGCAGCTCAATGCCAACCTGTTCTGGACCCAGGTCAACGGCTACCAGACCAATGCCTATGACCAGGACAACCGTGTGCAGTACCTGACCAACGCCGGTTCGGTGCGCTCGCGGGGTGTCGAGGTGGAAAGCACCCTGGTGCCGATCAAGGGCCTGACGCTGAACCTCAACGGCTCGTTCAACGATGTGAGCTACCTGTCTTACAAGGATGCGCCGTGCCCGCCGGAAGTCAGTCTGCGCCCCGGTGCGCCGGCCTCCTGCGACCTGAGTGGGCACCAAGTGGTGGGGGCCTCGAAATGGATCGCCAACGCCAACGGCGAATACAAGTGGAACCTGGATAACGGCTTCGAACCCTATGTCACCGCCAGCTATGCCTTCCGCTCCAAGGCCGTGGGCACGGTGGAGGACTCCGACTATGGACAGATTCCCGCCTACGCCGTGGTCAACCTGTCCACCGGCCTGCGCGGCAACTATGAGCAGGGGCAGTGGGACGTGTCGTTATGGCTGAAAAACGCCTTCGACAAGACCTACTACACCACGCTGTGGACGGGGGGGAACGGCGGCTACGAAGGCCTGCTCGGTACGCCGCGCACGCTAGGGGTGACCGGGCGCTATGACTTCTAGCCCCGTGCGATAGGTGGCCGGGCTGAACACGCGTGTCACCGCCAGCATCGCCACCGCCGTGACCGTCAGCACCACCCAGGCGCTGACAAAGTTGCCGGTCAGCCCGCGCAGCCAGCCGGTCAGCCACGGCGACACCGCATTGATCAAGAAGCCCACGCCTTGCACAAAGGCCGCCAGTTGCCCGGCCTGGCGTGGGTCGCGATGGTGGTCGAGGGTCAGCAGCAGGCTCAGGGCGAAACACGCGCCCAGGCCGAAGCCGCACAACGCCACCCAGAGGTGCGGATATTCCTGCGGCGCGACGATCAGGCCGAGGTAACCCACGGTCTGGGCCAGCAGGGCGATGCCCAGCAGCGGCCGACGGTCGATACCGCGCTGCGCCAGCACCGGCATCAACAGCGCGGCGATCACCTGGAAGATGGTCATGAACGCCAGCAGCGAACCGCTGGGCAGCACGCCCCAACCCAGTTGCTGATAGTAGGCCGGCAGCCACGCCACCAGGCTCATGTAGCCGCAATTGACCAGGCCGAAATACAGTGCCAGCAACCAGGCGCGGCGATTGCGCAGGTCCTTGAAGGCCGGCACCACCTGTGGATTTCTGGCCGCGCCCAGTGGCAGCCAGGCCCATAGCAGCAAGGCACCCAACGCCGGCAGCAGCCACACCCCTAACCCCGCCTGCCATTCCTGGAAATGCGTGGCCACCAGCGGGCTGAGCAGCGCAGCGAGCCCGCCGCCGGCCATCAGTGAGGCCGAGTACACACCCATCGCCACCGGCACGCGATGACGGAATTCGCGCTTGATCATCGCCGGCACCAAGGCCTGGATCAGCGCCACACCCGCGCCGCCGAGCAGCGCCGTGACCAGCAGCGCCGACGCCTGGCCCATCAGCCAGCGTGCCAGGCACGCCAGCAGGATCATCATCAGGCCCAGGGCGATGCCACGTCGCTCACCCAGGCGGGCTTCCACGCGCACGCCCACCAGCGCCACCAGCCCCATGCAGACCACTGGCAGGCTGGTCAGCAAGGCGCTGCTCTGGAAGCTCAGGCCGGTGGCCTGGCGGATCTCGCCGAGCAACGGGCTGATGGAACTGAGGATCGGCCGCAGGTTCAGGCCGAGCACCACCAGCAGGCCCCAGCCGGCGAGGGATTTATTCAGGGTCATGCAACGCTCTTGCAGTCGGTAAATGAGGCGTGAGTATGGTCAGTACCCAAGGTATTCTGAAATTAAATATAACCATGCCAACCAGTGGCAAAGAGAATGGTGACGCTGATGTTCGATCCCGTGTTGTTGCGCAGCTTTGTCGCCGTGGTGGACTGCGGCAACTTCACCCGCGCCGCCGAGCGCCTGCACCTGACCCAATCCACCGTGAGCCAGCAGATCCGCCGCCTGGAAGAGGCGGTGGCGTGCCAGTTGCTGGACCGCGACCAGCGCCGCGTGGTCGCCACCGCTGAGGGCGAACGCTTGCTGGCCTATGCGCGACGCATCCTCGCGCTGCATGAAGAAGCCACCGATGTGTTGATCAACCAACAGAGCGACGGCGTGCTGCGCCTGGGGGTACCGGAAGACTTTGCCGCCGAGCGCCTGATGCCGTTGCTGTCGGCATTTGTGCTGGCCTATCCACGGGTGCGCCTGGAGGTCACCAGCGGCCTGGGGCCCGAGTTGCAGCGTCAATACCGCAGCGGCGAGTTCGATGTGTTGCTGGTCAAGCAGATGGGCAGCAGCGATGACTGCCTGGCCTCGTGGCCCGAGCCGCTGTGTTGGGTAGACAGCCGCAGCACGCCGTGCCTGGGGCGCGACCCTCTGCCGTTGGTGGCATTCCCGGTGGGCGGCCTGTACCGCAATGAAATGTTGCACCACCTGGAAGTGGGCGGCTGGCGCTGGCGCATCGGTTATTCCAGCGCAAGCCTGGCCAGCGTGTGTTCGGCGGTGGCGGCGGGGTTGGGTGTGAGTCTGTTGCCGCGACGGGTCGTGCAGCCAGGGCATGTGGAACTGGGGCCGGACAGCGGTTTGCCCGTGGTGCAAGGCGTACGTCTGGCGTTGTATGCCCGTCATGGCCTGAGTGCCGCGGGGCAGTGCTTGCAGGCTGAGCTGTTCGATTTGTGTGCAAACAGCCCCGTTGAGCCATGCCTTAAGTGAATATTTTGTATGCCTGAAAAGCATCAAAAAAAACCACCTCGGCGCCAGGCCACGTGGGCCGGGGCTTTGGTGTTTGCAGAGCATTCGTTTATTCAAATTTGATCTATCTATAACTTCAAAAATTACTTTAAGAGATAAGCGTCTGGCCCCGATGATTCAGCCCTCGACGGCCTTCCACGCAGGCCCGTCGGTTTTTTTGTTTCGAAACCGTAGGGAGTCAATCAATGGGCAATGTCCAGACCGCCGCCAGTGCACCCGAGGCGCAATGGCGCCAGGCACCGAGTGGTGAGTTGGTCGACCTTGGCCGGCCGCACCGCGCGCCGTTGGGGCAATTGCGAACGCAGCAAACCCCGAAGCGCTTCTCCAGCCGCCGCGAAGGGATCCTGCTCGGTTTGTTGGTGTTGGCCCTGCACGGTGCAGTGATTTATTGGGTCAGCCAGAAACCCACGCCGGTGCTGCCGATTGTGCCGCCGGAAATTCCGCCGATGACCATCGAATTTTCCCAGCCGGCACCGCCCGTGGTGGAACCGCCACCGCCTG
>NZ_CVTH01000069.1:0-20475 GCF_900005955.1 Pseudomonas sp. 8 R 14
GGCGCGCCGGTGATTCGTATGATCAACGCCTTGCTCACACAGGCAGCGCGGGACGAGGCCAGTGATATTCACATCGAGCCCTATGAAAGCCATTCGGTGGTGCGCTACCGCGTCGACGGCACGTTGCGGGATGTGGTGTCGCCGCGCAAGGCGCTGCATGGTGCGCTGGTGTCGCGGATCAAGATCATGGCCCAGCTCGATATCGCCGAAAAACGCCTGCCCCAGGACGGGCGTATCGCCCTGCGCGTGGCCGGGCGGCCGATTGATATTCGTGTGTCGACCGTGCCCACCGGGCATGGCGAGCGGGTGGTGATGCGCCTGCTCGACAAGCAGGCCGGGCGCTTGCAACTGGAGACCCTGGGCATGGAGCCGCAGTTGCTGGCGCGCCTCGACACCTTGATCCGCCAGCCCCACGGCATTGTGCTGGTCACCGGGCCCACGGGCAGCGGCAAGACCACCAGCCTGTACGCGGCGTTGGCACGGCTGGATGCGAGCACCAGCAATATCCTCACCGTGGAAGACCCGGTGGAATACGACCTGCCGGGCATCAGCCAGATCCAGGTCAACGCCAAGATCGACATGACCTTCGGCCTGGCGCTGCGGGCGATCCTGCGTCAGGACCCGGACATCATCATGATCGGTGAAATCCGCGACCTGGAGACCGCGCAAATCGCGGTGCAGGCCTCGCTCACCGGGCACTTGGTGCTGGCGACCCTGCACACCAACGATGCGGTGTCGGCGGTCAACCGCCTGATCGATATGGGCGTCGAGCCGTTCCTGCTGGCCTCGTCACTGCTGGGCGTGCTGGCGCAACGCCTGGTCCGCCGCCTGTGCCCGCATTGCAAACAGGAAGACCCGGCCGCGCCCGGCACCTGGCGCCCGGTGGGCTGCGCGCAGTGCAACCAGATCGGCTACAGCGGGCGGACCGGTATCCATGAATTGTTTTGCGTCGACGACGAGGTGCGCAGCCTGATCCACCAGGGCGCCGGCGAGCAGGATCTGCGCGTGGCGGCGCGGCGTGCGGGGATGTTCAGCATGCGTGAAGACGGCGAGCGCTGGGTGCGCAGCGGCGCCACCGCGCCCGAAGAAATCCTGCGCGTGACACGGGACGCCTGATGAATCGCTATCGCTATGAAGCCGCCGATGCCAGCGGCAAAGTCGAGGCCGGGCACCTGGAGGCCGACAGCCAGAGCGGGGCATTTGCCGTGCTGCGCAGCCGTGGCCTGACCGCGCTGCTGGTGCAGGTCGAGGGCGGTCAGCAAAGCGCCGCCGGCAGCAGCCTGTTCAGCGCCAAGCTGTCGGACAACGACCTGGCCTGGGCCACGCGGCAACTGGCGAGCCTGCTCGGCGCCAGCCTGCCCCTGGAGGCGGCATTAAGCGCCACGGTGGAACAGGCGGAGAAAAAACACATCGCCCAGACCCTGGCCGCCGTGCGTGCCGATGTACGCGGCGGCATGCGTCTGGCGGATGCCTTGGCGGCACGGCCACGGGACTTTCCGTCGATCTACCGCGCACTGATCGCGGCGGGGGAGGAGTCCGGCGACCTGGCCCAGGTGATGGAACGCCTGGCCGACTACATCGAGGAGCGCAACAACCTGCGCGGCAAGATCCTCACCGCGTTTATCTACCCCGGCGTGGTCGGGCTGGTGTCCATCGGCATCGTGATTTTTTTGCTCAGCTACGTGGTGCCCCAGGTGGTCAGCGCGTTTTCCCAGGCGCGCCAGGACCTGCCGGGACTGACCCTGGCGATGCTCAACGCCAGCGACTTTATCCGCGCCTGGGGCTGGCTGTGTTTCAGCGGCATCGTCGGTGGTTTCTGGGGTTGGCGCCTGTACCTGCGCAACCCTGTGGCACGCCTGAACTGGCACAGCCGGGTGCTGCGCTTGCCGCTGATCGGGCGCTTTGTGCTGGGCCTGAATACCGCGCGATTTGCCTCGACCCTGGCGATTCTCGGCGGTGCCGGGGTGCCGTTGCTGCGGGCCCTGGAAGCGGCGCGGCAAACCCTCTCCAATGAGCGCCTGAGCCAATGCGTCAACGATGCCACGGCCAAGGTGCGTGAGGGCGTCAACCTGGCCCCGGCACTGGCGGTGGAAAAAGTCTTCCCGCCGGTGCTGATCCACCTGATCGCCAGTGGCGAAAAAACCGGCTCGCTGCCACCGATGCTGGAGCGGGCGGCGCAGACCTTGTCGCGGGATATCGAACGGCGGGCCATGGGCATGACCGCGTTGCTGGAACCGTTGATGATCGTAGTGATGGGCGCGGTGGTGTTGGTGATCGTGATGGCGGTGCTGTTGCCGATCATCGAGATCAACCAACTGGTGACCTGAACACACCAAAAAACCAATGTGGGAGAGGGCTTGCCCCTGATAGCCATGGATATTTACACAACTTTCAGAGACGGGTGAGTTCCTCTGTGGTGAGCGGGCTTGCCCCGCGCCGGGCTGCGAAGCAGCCCCAGTAAAGCAGAATGCGGTGTATCAGAAACTCTGCTGAGGCTGGTTTTGGGGCAGGCCGATATCGCCGGCTCCCAACCTCGGGTTCCTCATTCCGTCACATCCAGGCCCTGCGCCACAGCCCGCGCCACCTTGACTAAACCCACGCTGAAACCTCGCTGTCACCTGCCGCCAAACCGCTCAAAACCATGACCAAAACACCCGAGAATCTTTTTAAAAATCAAGCCCTTCCTCCCGAGGTTTTTTCCTTTTGCTGTCATCGGAAACTGCGAAATTTCCTACCCATGGCCTCACCCCTCGCCACCCCCGAGACACGGCCTGGGACCGAAGCCATGGCGTCATGCAAGAGCCATCTACCCCAACGTACAAACACGACGAAAGGAGATTCTTCATGTTTAAGCGCAACGTTCTCGCGGTATCCATGACCCTCGCCGCACTGTGCTCGGCACAGGCTGCAATGGCTGACATCAACGGCGGCGGTGCCACCCTGCCACAAGCGCTGTACCAGACCTCCGGCGTGCTGACGGCCGGTTTCGCCCAGTACATCGGTGTCGGCAGCGGCAACGGCAAGGCAGCCTTCCTGAACAATGACTACACCAAGTTCCAGGCGGGCGTGACGAACAAGAACGTGCACTGGGCCGGCAGCGACTCCAAGCTGAGCGCCACTGAGTTGTCGACCTACGCCTCTGCCAAGCAACCGACCTGGGGCAAGTTGATCCAGGTGCCATCGGTGGGGACTTCGGTTGCCATTCCTTTCAATAAAAGCGGTTCCGCCGCTGTAGACCTGAGCGTTCAAGAGTTGTGCGGCGTGTTCTCGGGCCGTATCAATACCTGGGACGGGATTTCCGGTTCTGGCCGTACCGGTCCGATCGTTGTGGTTTATCGCAGCGAAAGCAGTGGCACCACTGAGCTGTTCACCCGTTTCCTGAATGCCAAGTGCAACGCAGAAACAGGCAACTTCGCCGTCACCACCACCTTCGGCACCAGTTTCTCCGGTGGCTTGCCTGCCGGCGCCGTTGCTGCTACTGGCAGCCAAGGTGTAATGACTGCCCTGGCCGCCGGCGATGGTCGCATCACCTACATGAGCCCGGACTTCGCCGCCCCGACATTGGCCGGCCTGGACGACGCCACCAAAGTGGCTCGCGTGGGCAAAAACGTCGCCACCAACACCCAGGGCGTTTCGCCTGCCGCCGCCAACGTGTCTGCCGCCATCGGCGCAGTACCGGTACCGGCTGCCGCTGATCGTTCCAACCCGGACGCCTGGGTTCCAGTCTTCGGTCCGGACAACACCGCCGGTGTACAGCCTTACCCAACCTCGGGCTACCCGATCCTGGGCTTTACCAACCTGATCTTCAGCCAGTGCTACGCCGATGCCACCCAGACCAGCCAAGTGCGTGATTTCTTCACCAAGCACTACGGCGCCTCCAATAACAACGATGCAGCCATCACCGCCAACGCTTTCGTTCCGCTGCCAACCGCTTGGAAAGCCACCGTTCGCGCCAGCTTCCTGACCGCGAGCAACGCCCTGAGCATCGGCAACACCAACGTCTGCAACGGTATCGGTCGCCCGCTGTAACCCTCGCTTTCAACGACCTGCACCACCTGATCAGCAACGGTCTGTGCCGTTGCTGATTTTTTGCGTTTGTGCGGTTTTTCGAGCCGTTAACAGCCCTATATGAACTTTGCGTGACAGAAGTTCAGTCCCGTCCCTCGCCAACCGCCTAACCCTCATACGTGAGCCTGTCTTGCTCCCTGCGTGATAACAAAGAAGGAAGATCCCCGATGGTCCGCTGCAAATCGCCGGTTAACCTGAAAGCCCAAGAAACTGTGCTGCGCCTCAAGCCCCTGGCCCAGGCCATCGCCTTGTTGATGGTGGCGGGCAATGCCCATGCGGCCACGGCGTTCAGTTCCAGCTGGTTTGCCGATAAAGGTGCGACCCAGGCGGCGACGGCGGCGCGGATCAGTGCCGGGCAGGTGCAGGGGATTCCTTCGCTGAACCAGCAGGCGCGGGTCAACCAGCAGTTGGCGCGTTCCATCAGCACTTTGAACACCAGCGTCGCGGCGATTGCGGCACAGCAGGCAGCACAAGCGGCGGGGCGTCAGGCGGCGTTTGGCCAAGTCTCGACGATTCCAGACGGCCTCGGCAAAGGTGGCCTGCAGGTGGATAACAGCCTGACCCAGGGCTGGACCAACGCCAAGGGCCCGGTGCAGACCCAGGCCGGCGGCAAGACCACGGTGACCATCGAACAGACCGCCGACAAGGCCATCCTCAATTGGGAAACCTTCAACGTCGGGCGCAACACCAGCGTCGACTTCCAGCAGCAGTCGAGCTGGGCCGTGCTCAACCGCGTCAACGACCCGAATGCGCGCCCGAGCGAAATCCAGGGCCAGATCAACGGCGCCGGTACGGTGATGATCGTGAACCGCAACGGCGTGGTGTTCAGTGGCACCAGCCAGGTCAACGTGCGCAATCTGGTGGCGGCGGCGGCGAACATCACCGATGAGCAGTTCACCCAGCGCGGTATCTACGTGGACGCCACCGGCACCCAGCCGACCTTCACTGACGCGGCCGGCAAGGTCGAGGTGCAGCGCGGCGCATTGATCCAGACCCACAACCCCGCCACCTCCACCGACGCCGGCGGCTATGCCTTGCTGCTGGGCTCGGAAGTGGAAAACGCCGGTACCCTCACTACCGCCAAGGGCCAGACCACCCTGGCCGCCGGCGACAGCTTCTACATCCGCAGGGGCGTCGGTACCACTGGCAACGACCGCTCCACCACGCGCGGCAATGAAGTGGCGACCAGCCTCAAGGCCGGTAGCAGCGCCGGCAAGGTCAGCAACAACGGTCTGATCATGGTGTCCACCGGGGACATCACCCTGACCGGGCACCAGGTGCAGCAAAATGGCGTGGCCCTGGCCAGCACGTCGGTGGACACCCGTGGCACGATTCACCTGCTCAATTCCGCCACCGATACCACTGGCAGTGTGACCCTGGGCGAGGGCAGTACCACTTCGATCCTGTTGGACAGCAGTGGCAGCACTGCGCTGAACAGCCAGCAAAGCAATGGCCTGATCAAGCTCGACGGCACGCCCGCCAACCTGATCACCGGCCAGTTCAACAACCTCAGCGCCGTGGCCGACCGCACCGACCAATCACGCATCGAGATCGTCAGCGGCGGCACGGTGGACTTCCAGAAAGGCTCGATCACCCTGGCTACCGGTGGGCAGGTCGCGGTCAGTGCCACCGGGCGCAGCCTGGTACGCGACGGGGCGATGATCGATGTCTCCGGGGCGGTCGGTGTCAAGGTGTCGATGGAATCCAACAACATCAAGATCAACGTACAGGGCAACGAGCAGCGCGACGCACCGGTCAACCGTGACGATGGGCAGTTGATCAATAACGATGTGTGGGTCGACCTGCGCGAGCTGGTGTTTGTGCCCGCAGGCACCAACGGCTATGCGACGGATCGCTGGTACACCGCTGGCGGCTTGCTGGAAGTGGGCGGCTACCTGGGCACCCAAGGCCACTCGGTGGGCGAGTGGATGGCCCAGGGCGGTACCGTGACGTTTACCGGCAAGGACGTGGTGACCCAGAAGGACGCGCAGATCAACCTGTCGGGCGGCACCGTGGATGTGCAGGCCGGTTATATCCAGCAGACCTGGCTCAAGGGCCCGGATGGGCGCTTGTATGAGCTGTCCAACGCGCCGGGCGACATTCTCTATTCCGGGTTCTACAAGGGGTATGAAGACACCAGCAAGCGCTGGGGCCAGACCGATTACTACTACAACCCGATGATCGCCAAGCAGCGTCGTTATGAGAGCGGTTACACGGTGGGCCGCGATGCCGGCAAGCTGGTGATCGGTACCACCAGTGCGGTGCTCGAGGGCCAGGTGATCAGTGACGTGTTCCAGGGCGATCGCCAGACCCAGGCGCCGAACATCAACCTCGACGGTTACCAGCAGTCGCAGAAGGCCATGGCCCAGCGCGCGCAATTGATCATTGGCGGCTACACGCCTATCTACAACAAGACCACCGGCACCCTGCGCTATGCCTTGGGCGCAAACGCGGACGAGGTGTTGATCGAGGGCGGTACGCAAAAAATCGCCGATGGCCTGGACCTCACCACCGCGCTGCCCGCGGACCGCCAGGGCAAGATGGTACTCGACAGCGACCAACTCAATAGCTATCAGTTGGGCGCGATCAAGGTCGCGGCCAAGCAGCAGGTCACCGTCAACGGAGCGCTCAAGGTGGCCGATGGCGGCGATATCACCCTGTTCGGGCCAAGGGTCGACATCAACGCCCACCTCACGGCCCACGGCGGCAGCCTCAACGCGGGCAATATCCTCAGCCAGGTCGACCCGCTTAAAGGCGGTGCGGTGGGCGACAGCATCCTCAACGGCAGCGGCACGCTGAACGTGGCCAGCGGGGTCACGCTGGATGCCACCGGGCGCTGGAACAATCTGCTGCTGGATCCGGCCAACAGCAGCGGCTTGGTCTATGTGAACGGCGGCAAGGTGTCGCTGCGCAGCACTGGCGGTGTGAACCTGGCGGCCGGCAGCGTGGTGGACACTTCCTCCGGTGGCACCCTCGGCTTGGATGGCAAGCTCAACGGTGGCAAGGGCGGCGACGTGACCTTGGCGTCTCTCGGTACCCTGGGTTTGGACGGCGAGATTCGCGGTTATGGCGTGAGCGGTGGCGGCACCCTGGCGTTGCAGGCGCGCAAAGTACAGATCGGCGACAGCGCCACGGCGCCCGATGTTGGCACCGTGCAACTGGCGGGGGATTTTTTCAACAAGGGCTTCTCGGCCTATGACATCACCGGCAATGAAGGGCTGCTGGTCACGGACGGTACCCAGGTCGACGTCACGACGCCGGTCTACCGTATTGGCGAGCAGACCTCGGCCGCTGCCACGGGCAGCGACCCGGCCACCGCCCTTGAACGCTGGACGCCGGCGCTGTACCAGGAAGACGCCGCCAAAGGCGTACTGACCCAGCGCCGTGGCGCCAGCCTGACCTTGACCGCCGGCAATCTGAATTCCACGGCGGCTGAACTGGCCACCACGGCCTTGAGCGTGGGGCAGGGCGCGGTGATCACTGTCGACCCGGGCCAGGCCATCAACCTGCGCAGCGTCGGCCAGTTGACCATGAACGGCAGCCTCAACGCCTGGGGCGGCAGCGTCAGCCTGGGCGGCCTGACGGCGACGGGCTCGGAAGCGGCCAACGCCGCCGGCCATAGCCGTTCGATCTGGGTGGGTGAAAACGCGCTGATCGACGTGGCGTCGCGTGCGGTCACGGCGGTGAGCAACCGTGGCAATGTCTACGGCCAGGTGCGCAATGGTGGCACCATCAGCATCGGCGGCGATATCAACCTGGCCACCGGCATCGCCAAGGCCAGTGACCTGTTTGTGGTGGTGCGCGACGGCGCGCGCCTGGACGCGTCCGGTGCCCAGGCGATGCTGGATGTTCCCGGCCAGGGCCGCGTGCCGATGGCCAGCAATGGCGGCAGCATCAGCTTTGCGTCGAACAACGGCCTGTACCTGGACGGCAGCTTTGTTGCCCGCGCGGGTGGCGCAGGTGCTGCGGGCGGTAGCCTGGCCCTGGCCCTGGAAAGCCCGTATTACCTCAAGGCCGGCGTCAACGACAGTGTGCTCAAGGTGCGTGAACTGGTGCTCAGCCAGACCCATCAAGCCAGCCCGACTTCCAGCCTCGAGTACGGCCATGGCCGCCTCGGCGTGGACCAGATCAGCGCCGGCGGCTTTGACAACCTGGCGCTGCTCAGCAACGGCTTGCTGAGTTTCGACGGTGACGTGTCGTTGAACATGGGCCAGAGCCTGCGCCTGTACGGTGGCAGCTATAACCTCAGTGAAAACGCGGCGGCCAGTTCGCGGGTCAACCTGTCGGCGCCATACCTGCTGTTGGCCGGCATCCTCGCGCCGGCAGAATCCGGCAAGGAAGCCTATACCCGCGCGGTGCCGGTGTTACCCAATCCCTCCGCGCTGGCCACGACGGCGCAGTTCAACGCCAACGCCAACCTGATCGACGTGCGTGGCAATGTGGTGTTCGGCAACAAGAGCTATCTGTTGCGGCCCGACAACAGCCAGGCCAGCCTCGAACGGCGGGGGTTTGATGATGTGCAACTGACCAGCCAGGGCGACTTGCGCTTCCTGGCGGGGGCGGGGGCAGATGTGATTGCCCAGGGCATCAGCACGCAATTAGTGACCAGTGGTGACATGACCCTGCGCGCGGCGCAGTTGTATCCGGCGACTGAGGTCGGCGCCCGGGTACTGGCGGGCTATCTGAATAATGCTGCCAGCAATGACACAGGCTTCAATTACGATCCGACACGCACCCTGACCATCGCACGCACCGCCAATAGCAATGCCGCCATGCCTTACTCGGCCTTTGGTCGTCTGCAATTGGGCGGGCCCACCATCAAGCAGGGCGGGGTGGTGCGTGCGCCACTGGGGCTGATCGAGATTGGCAACCTGGGCTCTACCAACGTGCAACTGCTGCCGGGCAGCCTCACTTCGGTGAGTGGCAAGGGCCTGGTATTGCCTTACGGCGGTACCGTGGATGGCCAGATCTACAAGTACAACGGCAAGACAGTGACGTTTATCGGCCAGGGTGGCGGCAACAGTGCGGGCAGCCTGAACGTTGGGGTGATTCTCGGTGGCCAGCAGTTGACGGTGCTGCCGCAGGCGACGGTGGATCTGTCCGGCGGTGGCGAACTGCTCGGCGCCGGATTTATTTCCGGGCGCGGGGGCTCTACCGATGCACGTTACAACCCATTGGTACAGTTCGGTGCGAACGGCGGGTTTGTACTGCCGGGTCTGAGCACCAACCCCATCTATGCGATTGTGCCGGGCGTGCAACCGGGCTATGCCCCGGTGGCGCCGGAAGGTGGCGCGGTCGATCCGTTGATCGGCCAGCAGATCACAATCGGCGCCGGCGTGCCGGGCCTGGCGGCCGGCACCTATACCCTGATGCCGTCCACCTATGCGTTGATGCCTGGGGCTTTCCGGCTCGAGATCAACGGCCTGGCCGGGTTGGGCACCGACGGTGTGACCCAGGCGTTGCGCAATGGCTCATGGGCCACGGCAGGGCGCTTGTCCATCGCCAATACCGGGATCAGCAACAGTACGGCCAGCCAGGTAATTCTCACGTCGGCCGATAGGTTGCGTCGTTACTCCCAATACAACGAAACCGGCTACGCACAGTTCGCCGTGGCCGACGCCACCAGGCTTGGTGTACCTCGGGCACTGCTGCCGGTGGATGCCAAGACCCTGCAACTGGCCCTGCGGCCAGGCGCAGGTGCGGATGCCTTTTCGTTCCAGGGGATCGGCCGCTTCGAGGCCGCTGACGGCGGTTACGGCGGTACCGTATCGCTGATAAACGAAGAAAAGGGCAGCTTGGGAAGGGACATCGAAATTGTCGCGGCAGGCAACGCGGCTACCGCCAATTTCAAAGGCATTACGGTGGATGCGGACAGCCTGAATGCAATGGGCGCGGCTCGCCTGCTGATCGGTGGAATGACCTATGTCACGTACGGCCAGGGTGGCAACTACATCAACCTCCCCAGCAGCATCATCAGTTCCATCATCCTGCGCGACGGCGCGAAACTGGCGGCACCGGAGGTATTACTGGTGACCTCCACCGGAAAAATTACGCTCGAACAAGGCGCCTCGATCAACACGATAGGCCAGGGCAAGGCCAGCTACGACGCACGTGACGGTTTTATCTACAACCTGAGCAATGTGCTGGCGGTGTCCAACGGTTTGCTCAACGTAATTGCCGCGCCGTCATTGGGTGGACTCATCAGTGGAGGCATCCAGTTAGGCGTGTGCAACAGCGCGCCCTGCAGCGGCCAGACAGCCCTGTATTCCGAAGGCAGCATCGTTACCTTGACCGACAGCACCCTGCAGATGGGCGATGAGGTGCGCTATGGCACCCGCCACCTGAACCTGGGCGTGTCCAGCATCAACGTCGGCAGCCCCGAAGCCTTAGCCGCTGCAGCCGCCAACAATCGCCTGCCGGTGGGTATGACCCTCAACCAGCAAGTGCTGGAACGCCTGCTGCGCGGCGACACCCAATTCGGCGCCCCGGCCCTGGAAACCCTGCAACTGTCGGCGCGTGACAGCTTTAACTTCTACGGCACCACCACCCTGGACACTTATGACGCCGTGACCGGCAAGTCGTTGCTGAGCAACCTGATGCTGTCCACGCCGGCGATCTACGGCTCTGGCGGCTTGAACGACGTGGCGACTATCCACACCGCCAACCTGATCTGGCAAGGTGCCGTCGCGCCGCCTGTGGCGGCGGTGACCGGCGGTGCCGGCAGCGGCAGCGGGCGCCTGGACATCAATGCCGAGCGTATCGAATTCGGCTATGGGGATTTTGCCCAGCCGAGCACGACCAATACCTTCGACCGCCTCGCCCTGGGCTTTGCCAACGTCAACCTCAATGCCAGTGAGCGCATCACCGCCAACCACAAGGGCAGCCTCTCGGTGTACCAGAGCCAGGGCGCGTTTGATGCGATCAAGGGCTTTGCCTACAGCGGCGGCAACCTGAATATCCTCACGCCGCTGATGACCGGTGAGGCCGGTTCGGTCAACCGTATTACCGCCGGTGGCGCGATTGATGTCAGCGCCTCGGCTGGCGCAGTAGGCAAGGTGGACGGCATCGGCGGCGAATTGTCATTGCAAGGCGATAGCCTTCGCCTGGCCACTGCCGTGGTACTGCCCAGCGGCAAGGTCACCTTGGGCGCGCAGGGCGACGTGGTGTTGACCGATGCCGCCTCGATTGATGTGTCCGGCCGGGCCATTGCCTTCAATGACTTGACCAAATACAGCGCAGGCGGCGAGGTTTTGCTGGAGAGCCGTGCCGGCAATGTGCAGCAGGCCGCCGGTTCGACCATCGACCTGTCGGCGCAGCACAACCAGGCGGGCAAGTTGCGCGCGGTGGCGGTGGACGGCGCTGCGGGGATCGTCGACCTGGCAGGCAAGATTATCGCCGGCAGCAGCGGTGACTACGATGCCGGTGGCACGCGGGTGCCATACCTCGCGGGTGCGGTGGAGATCCAGGCCCAGCGCCTGGGCGGCAGCGGTACGCTCAGCGACCAGTTCGCAGCGCTCAACCAACGCCTCAACCAAGGCCAGGTCTACGGTGCGCGCAGCTTCCAGCTCAAGCAGGGCGACCTGACCATCGGCAATGACGTCAAGGCCAACAGCGTCAACGTCTCGATCGACAATGGCAGCCTGCGCGTGACCGGCCTGGTGGATGCCAGCGGCGAGCGCGTGGGCAGCATAAACCTGGCCGCCAAGAACGGCCTGAGCCTGGACGGCACGGCGGTGCTCGATGCCCATGGCAGCCAACTGCGGGTGGACAGCTACGGCAAGATCATCGATTCGCCTAACCGCGCCATCGTGGTCCTCGGCTCTGGCCAGGGCCAGTTGACCCTGGCCAATGGCGCGCGCATCGACCTGCGCCATGGCACCGAGGCCGCGACCGGCAATGACGGGCGCAACCGTGGCACGCTGGAGCTCAATGCGCCGCGCGTGGGCGGCGATGACATCGCCATTGACGCCAGTGGGCAGTTGACTATCCAAGGCGCGCGTTCGATCGCCCTCAATGGCATGAGAACCTACGACGATGCCCCGACCAAAACTGACGAAACCCCCAACGGGCGCCCCTACCAAGTTATTGATCAGGACTACCTCAAGAAAGTCGTCGATCCATCCAATAAGGATTTCATCAATGCCGCGCGCGTTAACAACAACTTGCTGCAAAAGCTCGCCGGCTTGAACAACGCCACCTACGGCGATGTTTTCCACCTGCGCCCCGGTGTGGAAATCATCAGCAAAACCCCGGACGGCGACCTGGTGGTGCAGGGCGATCTGGACCTCTCCAGCTATCGCTACGCCAGCCTCAAATCAACGGCCAAGACCGAGTCCGGCAGCCTGACCCTGCGCGCCGGTGGCGACCTGAATATCTATGGCAGCATCAACGACGGTTTTGCCGCGCCACCGCCCACCGACGATGACAATGGCTGGGTGCTGCGCGCCGGTATCGACTACACCGGCGGCACCGTGGTGGTACCGGGCAGCGGCGTGACCCTGGAGATGGGCACTGTGTTCCCTGCGGGCGCTGCGCTTAATTTCGATGTACTGACCAACCCCCTGTTTCTGCCGGCGGGCACCCGATTGCCCGTCGCGGCTACGCTCAAACAACCGTTGGTACTCCCGGCGGGTACGGTGTTGGCGGCGGCTGTTCGGGATGCCTCGGGCAATGTGCTGTTCGCGGCGGGCACGTTGCTGACTCAGAGCCAGACCCTCGCCATCGGCAGTGTCCTGGATGCCGGCAGCCTGTTGAGCACGTCAGCCAGTGTCGACGGCTTGATCTGGCCCAAGGGCGTGCCATTGGCCACCAAGGTGACGCTGACCGCCAGCCAAGCGCTGCCCCGGGGCGCCCTGTTGCCGTCGGGAACAGACGTGAAGCTGCCGGGCGGCGTGGAGTCGGTGACGTTGCGTGACGCCGGCCATCCGGGCAAGAACTGGGCAATTGCACCCCTGCTGGAGGAGGGTGCGCAGTCGTGGTCGATTCGCCTGGTTGCGGGGGCCGACACCGAGGCAGCCGACAGTCGCCTGCTGCAACCGCATCCGGTAAGCGGCAATCTGCGCTTGGCGGACAGTCACTATGGGACGTTCGGGAAAGGAACCCAGGTCTGGACCGAGGAGGGCTCTAAGGAGTGGTTCGGCGATGAAAGCATGGTGGGCCAACCGGTTGATTTCGACGCAATACAATACCCGGGTATATGTGACGATCTCCCGGACTACTGCGTTACCAGTGGTGAGGACTACACGCTGCTGGTGGGTGGCAGCACTCGCTTCAGCGTAATCCGCACCGGCGCTGCAGACCTTGACCTGCTGGCCGCCGGCAACCTGAGCATGGAGTCGCTGTTCGGGGTCTATACCGCGGGCAGTTCGTCCACCGGCACCTCGGCCAACGATCCTTATAACCTCAAGCGCGCCGTGGGCAGCAACAACAAGGTGCTGGGTAACGCGGGGGGCAACGAGAAGCTGGTCGATGGGGGAACGGGCAGCCTGTACCGTGCCTGGTATCCGGACACTGGCGGCAACTTGCTGCTTAAAGTGGGCGGCAACCTGACGGGCAATATCACCAGCCCGGCGCAGAATGGCGTTGGTCGTCCGGTACCCAGCGACCAAGGCCAGGATTCCGCCAACGTCGGCAACTGGCTGTGGCGTCAGGGCAACGGCCTCAGTGGCAGCCAGGCGCAAGCCACCGCCTGGTGGATCAACTTTGGTTCCTACGTCGCCAGCGACCGCTCGGACCAGATGGTCGGGTTCACCGGGTTTGGCACCCTGGGAGGCGGCAACCTGAATGTTGATGTGGGTGGCGATGCAGGACTCATCAGCCCTGTCTCGTCAACAGCTCTGAACGTCAGTCGCCGCAGCCAAGGCCTGGTACTGGCAGTCGGCAGCACCGGTCGGGTCGGGGCCGATGGCAGTGTGCAACTGACGGGTGGCGGTGATCTGAACCTGCGGGTCGGCGGAGCGGTTAACCCCGCCAGCCAGACCTTCGCAGACCACCTCAATGGTGCGCTGGTGAACCTGCGTGGGCACGTGCAATTGACCGGTGGCGCCCTGGGCAGCCTGACGCTGCGTTATGGCAACCGGTTCACAGACCAGAGCCCCAGCGAAGTGCGCGCCTACGATCCTTTGCGTTCCACTTCGGCCATGGCCTCGGGTGGTTTGAGCCTATTGCCGGGCGACGCCACTTTCGGCCTGTCCACCCGTGGCGACCTGGTGTTGCAGGACGTCGCCGACCCTGGGCGCGCGCCGCAGATGAACGCCTTGACCTTCGTCAATAAGGGGGTCAACGGGATCGGACAAAGCTGGTTCAGCTTGTGGACCGACCGCACAGCAGTGGACCTGTTCTCTGCCGGGGGCAACCTCACGCCGCTGACCCAGACCCTGGAAACCGATATGGCGGCGGTCTATCCCGCGACATTGCGTGCGGTTGCGGCTAACGGCAGTCTCTATTACGGCAGCGCCTCGACCAGTAATCCTGGCACCGTGCAGCCGCTCAGGGCGTTGGTACTCGCACCTTCGTCCAATGGACAACTGGAATTGCTGGCCGGGGATTCGATCTCCGGCGGCGATCTGACGATCAGCCGCTCCAGTGCAGCACCCAATAGCCTGGCGACTATTCTGCGTCCGGCCTTCGCCGGTTTCCTGACGGATCAAAAAACGGCAATAGTGGGCAGTGGCAATCTTTCCAGCGATGGCAACATTGCAACCTTGACGGTTTCCCCGCTGTTTGCCTTTGGTCCCAACACCGCCAGCATGGCTTGGGGTGATGCCCTGGAGCCCGCGCGTTTCTATGCGCTGAACGGGGATCTTCTGGGCGTCAATAGTGGGCGCGCCCTCACGATCACGGGGGTGGGTGACGCTCGGTTCGGGCAAACCTTTTACGAAGGCGCAGGCCCGGTATGGATGCAAGCCGGACGCGATATTGTCGGCAGCGGCACGCGCTTGAGCGGTGCCAGCGCAGGTGTCACGGATACGGGGCAATACACCTTTACCGGCAACCTGTTCGTGCACAACAGCCCCACCGATATCTCCATCGCCAGCGCTGGCCGCGACATCCTCTACAGCAGCTTTAACGTTGCCGGCCCCGGTACCCTGGAACTGACGGCGGGGCGCAACATCCAGATGGAAGACAAAGTCGCGGTGAACAGCCTGGGTGCTGTGGCGGCGGGCGACAGCCGCCCTGGCGCAAGCATCGTCATGCAAGCCGGCATGGGCCCCAATGGCCCGGATTACCGCCGCTTCGTCGAGGCCTACCTGAACCCCGCCAACCTGGCGCAAGCGGGTGAATCCCTGCAAGGCGCCAAGGTGGCCAAGACTTACGAAAACGAGCTGGTTACCTGGCTCACCGAACGCTTCGGCTTCGCCGGCGACAGCGAACAGGCGCGGACCTACTACGCCGCACTGCCCGCCGAACAACAACGGATCTTCGCCCGCGACGTGTACTTTGCCGAACTCAAGGCCGCCGGCCGTGAGTACAACCAGGACGGCAGTGTGCGCCAGGGCAGCTATGTGCGTGGTCGTGCCGCGATTGCCCGGTTGTTCCCCGAGACCGACGTGGCCGGCAACCCGATCACCTACAAAGGCGACATCACGATGTTCGGCGGCGCGGGCGTGCACACCAACTTCGGTGGCTCGATCCAGATGCTCACGCCGGGTGGCCGCCAGACGTTCGGCATCGAAGGCGCCGCACCGCCGTCCACGGCTGGGGTGATCACCCAGGGCGCTGGAGATATCCAACTGTACTCCCTGGGCAGCATCCTGCTTGGCCAGAGCCGCATCATGACCACCTTCGGCGGCTCGATCATGGCCTGGACCAGCGAGGGCGACATCAACGCCGGTCGTGGCTCCAAGACCACCGTGGTGTACACGCCGCCCAAGCGCGTCTATGACAACTGGGGCAACGTGAGCCTGTCGCCGTCGGTACCGAGCACCGGTGCGGGGATCGCCACGCTCAACCCGATCCCGGAAGTGCCGGCGGGGGATATCGACCTGATCGCGCCGATGGGCACCATCGATGCGGGCGAGGCGGGGATTCGGGTGTCGGGTAACGTCAACATCGCCGCCCTGCGGGTGGTGAACGCGGCGAACATCCAGACCCAGGGCAAGTCGTCCGGGGTGCCGGTGTCGGCCACCGTCAACACCGGCGCCATGAGCTCGGCCAGCGCAGCGGGGGCGGCGGCGTCCCAGGCCGCAGAAGACGCGGCGCGCAGCCAGCAGGCGGCGGCCAAACAGGGCCGGCCGTCGATCATGACCGTGGAGGTGCTGAGCCTGGGCACCGAGCCGCTGTCGCGTGAACCGGAACCTCGGAAAACCTCGGGCTACAACCCCGACAGCCCGGTGCAGGTGCTGGGCGCGGGGCCGCTGAGTGAGCAGGCGCGGGCGCGGTTGACGGATGAGGAGCGTAAGCAGATCAGTTTGTAGCGTTTCAGAAGGACCTCTCGATGTACCGTTCGGGGCGATCAGTGATCGCCCCATTTTTTTGGGGAATCAGAAGGGCGGCGAGCTTATAGCCGAGCGGTATTGGGGGGACTCGGTTAAAACTGTGGGTGCGACGATTCGATTTGCTCCCGATGGCGGCCTTTGGGCCGACCATTGGTTGGGGTTGGAATGAGTACATATCCGTTGCTGCGGTAACGGCCACCTATGGTTCCGCTCTTACAGCGGGTCACTTTTGGCAAACGCCCCAAAAGTAACCAAAAGGTCTTGCCCCACCACTCGGTGCCTCGCCTAGGCTCGGCATGCCCGAACGCAGGCTTGAATCCGTGGGCCGCCGTCATGGGCCATCCCTGGCCCAGGACGGCTAACCCGGCGTCCTGCCGGGTTACCCACGGATTCAAACCTGCATTCGGCCAGCGTGGTTAACGGGGCGCCTAAGATCAAAATCAAAATCAAAAACAGAGCAATAGCAACAGCTCGCGATACAACAGGGGGGGGCAGCTCCATTCACACTGTTGTGTAGCCCCAACGGTCACCACGATGCGAAGCGAGCTGCTCTTGATCTTGCTTTTGATCTTGATCTTAGGCGCCCCGTTAACCACGCTGGCCGGAATTCGATAGTGATTTGGGGGGTAAACCGGCAGGGATGCCGGTTTAGCCGCCCCGCGCCATGGATGGCGCGTGGCGGCGGCCCCCCAAATCACTGTCGGATTACGGGCACACCGAGCCTGGGCGAGGTGCCGAGTGGTGGGGCGAAGCGTTTTTGGTTACTTTTGGCGCTCTTCCAAAAGTGACCCGCTGTAAGAGCGGAACCCTAAGTGGCCGTTACCGCAGCAACGGATATGTACCCGGTCCAATCCAAAAAAAAGGTCGGCCCAGAGGCCGCCATCGGGGGCAAGTCGAATCGTCGCACCGCCCCTCCCACATTTCCAACCGAGTACACCGGGCACAACTCCGCTCAGCTCTAGGGCCGCCAATGCAGCCTCCAGAAAAATTGCTCCCCTCACAATCCAAAATGAAGCTTTCATGACAAAAGTTCGGTAGCTCATCGCCACTTCCGTCTTGCCTATGTAACGCGCTGGAGGCCGCCACAAGCCGCTTCCCCAGCCGTCAGCGGGACGCCAGGAGTGGGGCAATGGGAACTATGGAACGTTACTCGAAAGTAGGCATGCAGGAGCTCGACCAGCGCCTGTCGAAGATCGTCGAGGCTGCGCGCAAGAAGCCGGTTTCGGTGTACCGCTACGGCGCGCCGTGGGTGTGGATCGTCTCCCAGGACGACTGGCAGGGCGCCTTGAAGGAAGTGTCCAGCTACATCCCGGCGGGGCATTCGCTGGTGCTGTTGCGCCCGCAGATCGACGAGGTGCTCGAGCAGCATCGCGACCTGCTCCAGGCCGCGCCGGGCATGTCGATCGCGCCGCAGACCGTGGTGCAGATCCTGCTGCTGCAACTGCTGTATTCGGTGCCCAGCGAACAGCAGTTGCACGAGCAACTGAACTACAACCTGCTGTTCCGCTGGTTCGTCGGCCTGGAGCTGAACCAGAAGGTGTGGAGCATCCACGCTTTGCAGCGCGACATCGCCAGCCTGTTGAACAACCCGCAGGCCGTGCAGTTGATCCAGACCATCATCGGTGAAGTGTTCTGTGGCGCCTTGCTGCACATGCCGGAGTTCTCCCTGAACTTCGCTTTGCTGCACACCTGGCTGGCGCGGCACAGCCATCTTTCGACCAGCAGCAATTGAGCAGGCCAGACGCCGTGCAATCGGCGACGGCGCAAAATCTTAGACAGTTAGGGGGCGGTGTGGAGCATCTGTTCAAATCAACGCTGGCGTTGTGCTGCCTGACGCTGGGCGTCCTGGCGCAACCGGTGTGGGCCGAGGAGGGTGGTGAGGTCCCGGCGCGCAAGGTGGACGTCAATGAGTACTTCGTGCGCGGCAATACCGTGCTCGATGCGGCGACGATCGAGGAGGCGGTGTACCCGTTCCTTGGCCCGCAAAAGACCCTGGACGATATCGAAGGCGCGCGCGATGCGTTGCAGAAGATCTACCAGGCGCGTGGCTACCAGTCGGTGTTTGTCGAGCTGCCGGAACAGAAGGTCGATGACGGCATCGTCTATCTGCAGGTCAGCGAAACCAAGGTCGGCCGCGTGCGTGTGGTCGGCGCCAAGCACTATTCGCCGGTGGAGATCCGCGAGGAAGTGCCGGGGCTCAAGGAAGGCGCGGTACCGGATTTCACCACGGTGCAAACCCAGTTGGCCGGGCTCAACCGCAGTGCCGGTCGGCAGGTCACGCCACTGGTCCGTGAAGGCCAGCGCCCCGGCACCATGGATGTGGATCTGCAGGTCGAGGACCAGAACCCCTGGCACGCCAGCCTCGGCCTGAACAACGACTACAGCGCCGACACCGAAAAGCTGCGCTCGGTCGCCACCCTGGGCTACGACAACCTCTGGCAACTGGGCCACAGCATTTCCCTGACCTACTTCACCGCGCCCCAGGACACCGAGAATGCCAAGGTCTGGTCGGGCTCCTACAGTGCGCCGCTGAACGAACGCTGGACCTTGCAGTTCTCCGGTTACCAGTCCGACAGCAACATCGCCACCATCGGCGGCAGCAACGTCTTGGGCAAGGGCCATTCCTATGGCGTATCCGCCATCTATAGCTTGCCGGCGGCGGGCAACTGGGCCAACTCGTTCTCGTTCGGGGTGGACTTCAAGGACTTCGACGAGCAGATGAAGTTCGGCGCCAGCAGCGACCAGGTGCCGCTCAAGTACGCGCCGTTCACCCTGGGCTACAACGGCTATCGCTACACCGAGCAATCCCAACTGGGGTTGGGCTTGAACCTAGTGGTCGGCACCCGTGCATTTTTTGGCTACGGCAGCGACGCCGAAGAGTTCGATTACAAGCGCTACAAGGCCAGTGCCAGTTTTGCCGTGCTCAAGGGCGACCTGAATTACACCTATACCTTCGCCAACGATTGGCAGTCGGCCTCCAAGGGCGCTTTCCAGCTGGCCTCCGGGCCGCTGGTGTCCAACGAGCAGTATTCCGCCGGCGGCGCCACCTCGGTGCGCGGCTACCTGGCGGCCGAGCGCACCGGGGACGAGGGCTATTTGCTCTCCCAGGAACTGCGCACGCCGTCCCTGGCCAAGTTCCTCGGCAGTTATGTGCAGGAGTGGCGCTTCTATGCGTTCGCCGAAGGCGCGCGCATGCGCCTGCACGACCCGCTGCCCGAGCAGGAAGACGAATACAGCCTGGCCAGTATCGGCCTGGGCACCCGCGCCAGTTTGAGCAAGTGGTTGTCCGGCAGCCTGGATTGGGGTTACCCGCTGCTCGATGGACCGAACACCCAGAAACAGGACTCGCGACTGCACTTCAGTGTGCAGGCGACTTTCTGACTTTTTCTTCCGGAGACTTCACCCATGCAACGCCTATTCCTGAACCTGTTGATCTGCCTGGGCTTCGCGCTCCCGGCCACTGCCCATGCCTGGTGGCAGGACGATTGGCACTACCGCAAACAGATTTCGGTGGACACCACCGCCCAGGGCGCTGCGATCAGCCAGGCCCTGGGCCGCACCGCACTGTTGGTGCGCCTGCACACCGGCAACTTCACCTTTGACGGGGTCAAGGACGACGGCGCCGACCTGCGCTTTGTGAGTGCCGATGACAAGACCGTGTTCAATCACCAGATCGAAAGCTTCGACCCGTTGATGGGCATGGCGTTGATCTGGGTCGATGTGCCCAAGGTCGAAGGCGGCCAGCGCCAGGACATCTGGATGTACTACGGCAACCAGAAGGCCCCGGCCACCGCCAATGGCCAGCTGACGTTCGATCCGAATTACACCGCGCTCTATCACTTCGATGGCGCCAACGCGACGCCGCCACGGGACACCACGGCCTACGCCAACACCGCGTTGAACGCCACCGGCGCGAGCATCGACGGCGTGATCGGCCGCGCCTTGCAGTTCGGCGGCCAGCCGCTGCTGT
>NZ_CVTH01000065.1:0-47606 GCF_900005955.1 Pseudomonas sp. 8 R 14
GTAACCGTCCGAGCAACACATCTTCCTGATGCCATCGGTTAAGGCGATGGTGTCCACCTAAATTTAAGTGGACACCATTTTTAGCCTTTTTAAGCGGACGCCCATGCCACAAGAACGCCGTTCCTATTCCAAGTCCTTCAAGGCCCAGGTCATTACTGAGTGCGCCCATCCTGACACTTCAATTGCCAATGTCGCCTTGACCCACAACCTCAATGCAAACCTCGTCCATAAATGGATTCGGGTGCATGCGCAGAAAAACCTGGCACTGCAAACTGCCTTCATCCCGGTCAAGACTTCGCCGCCGGTGCCGATGCATCAGGCCCTTCCTGCCACGATCCGAATCGAAGTGCCGCATCCAAAAGGTGTAGTCGTGGTGAGTTGGCCAGCAGAAAATGCAGCGGCGTGTTCTGCTTTCCTACGAGACCTGCTGCGATGATCCGCGTCGATTCCATCTGGCTCGCCACCGAGCCCATGGACATGCGCGCCGGCACTGAAACCGCGCTCGCACGAGTCGTGGCGGTGTTCGGTGCGGCGAAGCCGCACTGTGCCTATCTGTTCGCCAACCGCCGCGCCAATCGAATGAAAGTGCTGGTGCATGACGGCGTGGGGATTTGGCTTGCCGCCCGGCGTTTGAATCAAGGACGCTTCTTCTGGCCGGGTGTGCGACACGGCTCCGAAGTTGAGTTGGATGCCGAGCAACTTCAGGCCCTGGTGCTCGGTTTACCTTGGCAGCGCGTCGGTGCAGGCGGAATCATCTCGATGCTTTAACATCTGCCATGGCGTGCTTGCCAGCGCAATTGGCCCATCAGTCTATCGTCGCCATCAGCCCTCTCTGGCAAAATCGGCGGCATGACTTTGCATCCAAATCTCGATCAATTAAACCCTGAACAACTGCGTGCCCTGGCGGCGCAGTTGATCCAGCGCGTCGAGACAATGGACAAGCAAATCACTCATCACAAGTCGGTCAACGAGAAACTGGCCCACGAGATCGCGCTGCTCAAACGCTTCAAGTTTGCCAAGCGCAGCGAGCAGTTGAGCCCGGATCAAGCCAGCCTGCTCGACGACTTGATCGATACGGATATCGCCGCTATCGAAGCCGAACTTGAGGCGCTGCAACCGGCACCTGTCGAAGCCAAAGTGCGCCAGCAACCCAAGCGCGCACCGCTGCCACCGCAGTTTCCTCGCACACTGATCCATCACGAACCGGACAACAGCCACTGCCAGTGCGGCTGCGCCCTCAAGCGCATCGGCGAAGACGCCAGCGAAAAGCTCGACTACACGCCCGGCGTATTCACCGTCGAGCGTCACATCCGTGGAAAGTGGGCCTGCGAGCAGTGTGAAACGCTAATCCAGGCGCCGGTACCGGCGCACGTCATCGACAAAGGCGTCCCGACCGCAGGCCTGCTGGCCCACATCATGGTGGCCAAGTTCGCCGACCATCTGCCGCTGTATCGCCAAGAGAAAATCTTCGGCCGCGCCGGGCTGCCCATCGCCCGTTCGACACTGGCGCAGTGGGTGGGTCAAACCGGCGTACAACTGCAACCGCTCGTGGAAGCACTGCGCGAGGCAGTGCTGGCCCAGCGAGTCGTCCATGCCGATGAAACACCCGTGCAGATGCTGGCACCGGGTGAAAAGAAAACGCACCGAGCGTATGTCTGGGCCTACTGCACGACACCATTCTCGGCACTGAAGGCGGTAGTCTACGACTTCAGCCCGAGCCGTGCTGGCGAACATGCGCGCAACTTCCTGGGCACTTGGAACGGCAAGCTGGTCTGCGATGGCTTCGCAGGCTACAAGGCCGGCTTCGAAGGGGGCATCACCGAAATCGGCTGCATGGCCCATGCTCGCCGCAAGTTCTTCGACCTGCATGTGGCGAACAAAAGCCAACTGGCCGAACAGGCGCTGCACTCAATCGGCGGCCTATACGAGGTTGAACGAAAGGCCAAAGAGATGAGCGATGAAGATCGCTGGCGATTACGTCAAGAAATGGCGATTCCTATCGCGGAGAAGTTGCATGAGTGGATGCTGGCTCAGCGCGAACTTGTGCCCGAGGGCTCGGCCACAGCCAAGGCTCTGGATTACAGCCTGAAACGCTGGGTAGCGCTGACGCGCTACCTCAATGATGGTGCTGTGCCCATCGACAACAATCGGGTCGAAAATACGATCCGGCCTTGGGCCCTTGGCCGTTCGAATTGGCTCTTCGCCGGATCACTGCGCAGCGGTAAACGAGCGGCGGCAATTATGAGCTTGATTCAATCGGCACGCATGAATGGGCATGATCCGTTCGCGTATCTCAAGGATGTACTGACGCGGTTGCCGACACAGAGGGCCAGTGCAATTGACCAATTACTACCGCATCAATGGGCACAGGGCTCCTAACACGCTATGAGCTACATTCAGTCCGACGCGTCTGAATCTAATGGTGTCGATGGAGGTATTTGCCATGCGGGTTTTTTGTCATCCTGACTGTCGAAAATACGCCGCGCCTTGCGGAAATCCTCAACGTTCTCGACAACCCAAGTCCAGATAGGTGACATGCGGATCAACAGTCCCATACCCAGCGGCGTCAGCTCATACTCGACACGTGGCGGAATCTCACCGAACTCCCGCCGAACCACTAGCCCATCCCGCTCCATGGAGCGTAGCGTCTTGGTTAACATCCGCTGAGTCACCCCAGTCATCTGCCTTTTTATTTCGGCATGGCGCATCGTGCCGTAAACCCCCAGGGCATGCAGAATACCTAACGACCAGCGGCTACCTGCGTGAGCAAGCACTTCTCGTCTGACGCCATCATCGTCTTCTCTAAGCGTTCGGCAAATTGTTTCTGCCTGGCTGAGAGCCTCCTGATCGGTCATTTCATTCTCTGGTATCACAGGTGTGCCTTCTTACGAACGTTGCCTAATCGTGCAAGCATTTGTTCATCTTACAGGCAACAGGTCTCAGGAGAAATCATGACCGAAGTGACCCAGCTTTCCCCCCAATCCATTCTCGTTCTAGGCGCCGGTGAGCTTGGGCTGCCGGTTCTGCGCAATCTTGCGCGAGTAGCAAAGCGCGCGCCCGGCTCCACAATCAGCGTCCTGCTCAGGGATTCGACCATCAACACTCAGGTGCCCGAGAAAAAGGTCGAAATCGATGAGCTTCGAGATCTTGGCATCCAGATGGTGGCCGCAGATCTCGTGAATAATTCAATCGATCAGTTGGCTGAAGTGTTCGCACGGTTCGATACCGTAATAGGCTGCGCAGGCATGGTTGCAGGCCGGGAAACCCCGATGAAGCTGGCTACAGCAGCTCTCAAGTCCGGTGTGAAGCGCTACTTTCCTTGGCAGTTTGGTGTCGACTTCGAGGTAATCGGTCGGGGCAGTCCTCAAGATCTGTTCGATGCTCAGCTTGATGTACGCGAATTGCTTCGCGCCCAGGATAAAACTGAATGGGTAATCATCTCGACGGGTATGTTCACCAGCTTTCTATTCGAGCCAGTATTCGAGGTGGTTGACTTCGAAAACGATACCGTGAACGCGCTAGGCAGTCTTGAGACCAGCGTGACGCTCACGACTCCAGAAGACATTGGTGCGTTGACAGCGGAAATTGTTTTCTTCGAACCTCGCTTCCGCGATCAGATTGTGTACCTCTCGGGAGATACAGTGACGTACGGAGAGGTTGCGAGCCTCCTCGAACGTGTACTGGGTCGCCCGTTCAAACGTAACGTGTGGACTGTTCCGTACTTGCTCCAAGAATTGGAGAGAGACCCAACGCATCACATCAAGAAGTACCGCGCTGTGTTCGCCCAGGGCAGAGGCGTGGCCTGGCCTAAAGCAGGCACTTTCAACGCGCAGCAGTCGACTCAAGTCACGACCGCTGAGGAGTGGGCCCGTGCAAATCTGGCAACCTCATCAGCATAAGGGCAGTAGCTGAACGAACGTTCTCGCGCTCGGAGTTGACCTGCTAAAAAGCTCCTCAGTCTGATAATGGGCGCTGATAACCGAAGCTAAGGCGCGGAGAATGGGTCTGGTAATCCAAGACGACCGAATCTTTATCTTATCCGCACCATCTGCCGAGGTCTGAGGCGTCCCACTTCACTATCTATTGAGTTTTCTAAGCGCGAATTCCGAACCACGGTGACTTAACCAAGCGCTTACTAAAGCCTTGCAAATGAGCGTGGTTTTGAGGAGCACGGGGGAGAATGGTGTGGTCAAGGTGTGTCTGCCGGACGCTTACAGCCAAAGATGCAACATTTACTCCTGTTTTTCAGGGATTTTAGTAAATGTTGGGATATCGAGGTGTTCACCAATGGCATCAACATTTACTGGCCATCGGCTTAACGCTGACGTCAGTGCTTTGGCCTGCTTCCGGCACAGCCACAGAGTCTGCTCGTCTATCACTGTTGCTTCGCCATCTAAACTTAATTGAAGGCCTAGCCGAAGACAGCGCCCGCCTACCCCGTGACGAAACCTCCCGCTACCACTTCGACTACAAACGCCTCCGCAACGACGTGCAACGTATACGCCAAGGCGTCCAGGACCACCTGAGCCCCCAACGTGCACAACCGCGCGATCCCTTGCCGTTGCAGGGAGACTATCGTCAAGACACGGAGGTGGCCCCCATGAGCCTCAGCGCCGATCAGGCGTCAGCCTTCCTGGCCCATGGCGGTTTCACACACGACGCGAGTGCCACGTTGCTGCTAGGCATGGTGTTCGCCGTACTGCTGGTTTGGGGCGTATGGGCATTACGCACAGCCTATGTCGGTTGGGCTGAGCACAAGCTGAGCCAGCGGCAGCTGCTGGGCGTCGCGGTGCGATTTGCCGTGATGTATGTGGTGCTGACCTATTTCCTGCTGTCTTGAGAGAGGTTGTATGAAGCACTTCGATCAAGGTCTCCCCATTGTGTACATGGCAGGTGTGGCTGCGGTGTTGCTGTCACCCACCTGGGCGCTAGGCGGGCTGCCATCACTGGAAGACCCGTCGCGCGGTACCGGGGATAGCATTCTCACGACGCTGCAGAACTACGGCTACGACATCGTAATGCTGGTGGCACTGCTGGTAATTGCCTCCATGTTTATCGGGGTCTGCTACCGCGCCTATACCACCTATTCGGAGATCCACGCAGGACGTAAGACCTGGGGACAGTTTGGCCTGACCGTAGCGGTGGGTGCCCTATTGCTGGTGGTCGGTATCTGGTTACTGACCCAGGCCACCGGAATTCTCTAGGAGACAAACATGCCGAGCGAATCAAGGCAGGATCAAACTCTGACTTTTTTGCCCCATCGACTGAACCGGCAGCCGATCCCCGAGATAGCTGACAACAGCAACACCATGCTCTAAACCTGCGGCACAGGTCAGGCTTTGGCGGACCGGAGTGCATGGAGTCTAACTGGGGATGATCCAGCCTACCTCGCTACCGTCATGAACTGGTTACGCTGGATGTCGATCCTGCCTAGAGCTCCTTGAGTGCCGTCGCGGTGCCTGAGAGGATTTCGTCGGACAGGCCCCCGTCGCCGATTGCTCGCGCCATGGCAAGGGCACCAACCAGTGCGCTGAGTACCAAGCAGGCGCGAAGTCGATCACCAGCGGCGTCCGTACCCGGCGTCAACGCGGCCAGAAGCTCGATGTACTGCTCGACCTGACGTCCATAGGCCGAGCGAGTTCGGTCATCCGCGCGCGAAATGCCCTCAGCCAACCCGGCCACTGCGCATCCGGCTTCAGGATGCGCGCGGTGGGCTGGACTGAGGTAATCGTCGACGATCGCTTCGAGCGCCCGTCTGCCGCCTTGGCCGGACGTAGCCACAGTCCGTGCACTTCCCTGAGCCAAAGCGCGTTCCACCGCGGCACCGACCAGTTCATCTCGAGATTCGAAATGACGGTAGAAGCCGCCGTGCGTCAGGCCGGCTTCCCGCATCAGCTCCGCTACTCCGAAACCGTTAATGCCACTGCGGCGCATTCGAGCCGCAGCGATGTCGACAATTCGATCGTGGCTTGCCGCCTTGTCTGCTTTCGAACTACCCATGAATGGGACACTCCTCCCGATGCAACACTAGTTATATCCTAACGATTTTGGTAACGATCCAGTTCAAGCGAATATACGCCAAGGCTTCGACCCCACTCTTTGGCGCTGCAGTTGCTGTTATCGGGTTTCGGTACTGAGATTGCCGAGGTGATAACCCATGCGTGCCTCGAAATCAAGACCCACTTCGTCGCGCTTTTGCGCGATTCGTGCTCCCCGCTCATGGACAGTCGGCCAAGAGAACGCATTAAGGAAAGCGTCCTGTGTCTGCATCAGGTCCTCCGCGGACGGCAGGGTTCTACGGTTGATCAGCTGCTTCGCCTCGGCGAGCGCAGGTTTGTCGAAGGACGCGATGCGCCTAGCGAGGTTGTCGACGAAGGCGTCAAGCTCGTCATCGGGGAGTGCACGATTCACCCACCCGTAGTTCGCTGCCGTTGCTGCGTCGAAATCGTCGCTGCCGAGAACGATTTCGAGCGCCCTGGCCCGTCCGACGAGGAGTGGCAGGCGCTCGGTTCCGCCACCACCCGGAAAGACGCCTGCCCCGACCTCGATCTGAGCGAAGATCGCGCGCTCCTGGCTGGCAAAACGCATATCACATGCCAGAGCAATCTCAGAACCCCCGCCGCGCGTGCGACCTCGAATCGACGCAATGGTCACGACCGGGGAGATGGTTAACCGTGTCGTGGCATCGACGAATGTTGGCAGACCGGTCGGCCCCGGCGTCAGGGGAAAATCGGCAACCCGGGAGACGTCGTAGTGATTAACGAAGAAGTCCGGGTCAGCACTATCGAACACGACCACCCGCAACGTGTCATCGGACTCGATGAGGCCGACGATCTCCTGCAGCTCTAGGAGGGTCTCCGGATCGCACAGGTTGATCGGAGGATTGTTGAAGGTCACTCGCCAGTATCCCGGCGCTGCCTCGGTAATCATGAACTGGGTCAGTGGAGCATTCATTCGAAAGATTCCTTCGTTCTAAGGCGCTGGGCGCCGGAGGTGTCGGGGGCGCAGACCATCTGGTCGCTGACAATGAGGATGACGCTCATCATCCTCATTGTCAAGACGCGACCGCATCGAGGCCACCGGGCAACCGTTACGGGAGTTTGGGGAAGCGGAGCGGCTCAACAGCTCGGCGCTTCGATAGCGTCGATCGAATCGTCCATGCAGATACTCGGCAATCGTTGGGTTAGCGAAACCGGTCGGCATTGCTGCATGAGCGATGAGCGCAGGCACGCAGGAAACCGGAGAGACGACAGCGTTGCCGAGAACCGGGCCGACCTGCCATCGCTTGATAAGGGCGCCATAGAGCGAAAACGTCAGGCCCTGTAGCACAAAGGGTGCTGTTCCGACAGGTGACAAACGCTTGTCTTGGAATGTGTTGTAGATAAACAGAATAAATTCCACGTATCCTGGAGCAGCCCTCGCCAGATGCACTCAAGCCAGCGGCTACATCCGTTGTCACCGCTCGAAGACAGCACCTCAGCTCGAGCTCAGGGTCCTGCAGACAATCCGCGTGGTAATTTCGAAATTATCCATGGTGAGCCCATCGATTGGCGAATGACCCTTTAGCCGCTCATGAGGTTTACACAGCGTCCGATAAAGCCTCCATGCATCCACATCCGGAGACCGCGCTAATACCGTGAGCACCAACTTGTGCCGTAACGCATCAAGCTGCCAGTCCGGAATGCGCTGACCACGATTCCCCAAGCTCAGGGACAGAAGACGTCGAGCCTTAATATCCCGATTGATCTGATCGCGGGATTTGCCTGCCAGTCTGGCGAAGACCAGCAGCGGCAAATTACTCGAAGCTTCAAACGTGGCCAACATTTCGGTCCGTTCACGCTGGGCTTCAGACACGTGAGATTTGTGAGGCTTTTCAGTCTGTATTGGAACGGGCACGACAGGCGATTGGTTGGGCCTCATGGGGCCTTTCTCGCTACCTACCAGCATCGTCGATGAGGTCGCCGCAGCAAAGTTGCTGCTGTAAAGAACGACATTTCCCTTAGAGTTTTCCAGTAAGGGCAGCGAGGCTGCGCCCTACAAACGAATAGTCAGCGGAGAGCTTGCTGCTTTCGGCTTACCCTGCCCCCAAAGGTCCAATCTATTCGCCCAATCCTGCATCATGGTCCGACGTTGCTCGACGTATTCCGCGTGGTTGTAGGCCGCACTCACCTTGCCTGAATCGGCATGAGAAAGCTGCGCATCAACCCATACCTTGGGGTAGCCAATCTCGTTAAGCGCCGTCGAAATCGTGGCCCTCATCCCATGCCCGGTGAGTTGATCGGCATACCCCATTCGACGCAACGCCCCATTCAAGGTGTTCTCGCTAATGCGCTTGCTTAGGTCGCTCCGGTGCGCTAACAAATAACACTGCGCGGGGACAACTTGACTCAGCATCTCGCGCACGATTTCAAGCGCCTGGACCGACAATGGCACGATGTAAGGCGGTATGTTTGAGGTCTGCTTCCCCGCCCTGCGCATCCCCATCTGAAGCTGTTTCACCACTTCCGGCGGGATGATCCACAACCGCTGCTTTAGATCAAACTGGTCGGGCGTCGACAAGCGCAACTCGCCGGTACGCACCCCCGTTAGCAGCAACAAGCGAAGACCTAGGCGTGTTTGGTTCGCACCACCGTAATCTCGAAGCGCGGCCAGCAATGTAGGCAGCTCGTCCATACGAAGAAAGGGATTATGTGCGACAGGGGGTTTCGGAAGCGCTACCACATCAAGGTCCGACGCAGGATTCTGGTCAAGCCCCTCCACCTTCACCAGGGCATAGCGGAACAATTGCTTGAACCAGGTCCGACATTTTTCCGCTGTCGTTAACGCCTTGCGTTGTTCGATTCCGCTCAGGAGGTGCATCAGGTCGTGGCGATTGATGCCGTAGATGGACCGCCTGCCGAGCGTTGGCAGGAGGTCTTTTTTGAAGATTCTCAATATCTGCGAGAGTGTGCTCTGGCGCCCCTGCTTCAGGCTCAGCATGCGGAACTCCACCCACTGATTGAACACGGCCTCGAAGGTATGCTCTGCCGCAAAACGAACAGCACGGCCCTGTTGCTTACGGTGCTCATAGGGATTGATGCCTTGGGCGACCAAGGCTCGCGCCTCGTCACGTCGGGCACGGGCTTCTTTGAGGGAGATTTGTGGGTAACAACCCAAGGACATGCGCTTCTGCTTGCCTGCCCAGTAGTAACGGAAGAGCCAGACTTTGCCGCCTCTGGCCGTCACATTGAGAGTGAGACCATCACTGTCACCGAGGGTGTAGCCATTACCGGTGATTCGGGCATGCCGAACTGTCATTTCTGAGAGTGCCATCGCGAGCTCCTGAACAGAGTCAGGGCCAGATACTCATCTCGCTGCGCAAACTGCTCCAGCAACAAACCGATTCAGGGCATGTCCGGATTCTGGACTTAATCCTGGACTTAAACGCACCGGATAGTACTGGATTTCAGTGGTTCCCGCCGGAACGAAAAAAAGGGCCTAAAGGCCCTGATTTCAATCACTTACAGAATTCAGTGGAACTCTGTAGCGCAATATTTGGAGCGGGAAACGAGACTCGCATCTGGCGTCAGACCCATTGAAATCTAAGGGGTTTATTTTCTTGCCGAAGCAGGAAAAGACTCAAATCTGGACTTGTTTTTGAGGTGTATCAAGAGCCTGTTATCACGGATACAGTATGCTATGTCCGGAGATGTCCAAATCTGAAAATGCTTTGCCATTGATCCAACCAATCACTTCATGGGTAGAAACAGGCAAATAACAACAAAGTTATAACCTTCTGTCGTCTTTGATTCTCCTACTAGCTAACGCGACGCCACCCTGAGGACGGCGTCAAGTTCCGGTTTCAGCTGGTTAGCAAGGCATCACACAACTGCTCAAGGGCCGAGGTGGAGCGAATAATGCCACGATGCCCAAGGCCCGAGGTTAATATTAGCTTGGCACCTGGCCAAACTTCGACGAGCAATTCGCTCTCGATTTTATTGACGTAAGTGTCGTTGGTATCATGCAACGCGACCAATGGAATGGACATGGCTTCGGCTCCCCGGTAAGCGCTGTAAAAGTCCCAGTTTTCACCTTGCAACTGATAGCGGTCGAGCACGACGGACGACAAGTGCGCTTGCATGGTCCGGGTCAGCCGCAACTGAGCCGACACTTTCTCGAACACACCATAGAAACTGGAAGGCGAACTGATCAGCCCGAGGCGCTTGATGGGGAGGCCGGCTTTCACAGCATTAACTGCGGCAATTCCGCCAAAACTGTAGCCAATTACGCAATTGATACTGTCATACAGGCCGACCATGTGCGTAATGCATTCCTTAAAGTCCAGCATATCCGCTTCATTGCCTCCGGATTGACCGTGAGCGACCGCATCGAAAGCCGCAACACACAGTCCGCGACGGGTCAGCAACTCGATCAACGTGCGAAAATGCGACGCCTTCGACTCCCAGCCATGCGCCAGAAGAACGTCTGGGCGCTCTCCTCCCCACAGGTAGTACTTGCAAGAAACGTCCGATTTGATCGCAAAGTCCCCTGACACCGATGCGCTTACAAGGAAGCGATCCCTAGGATCGTTATTCTTGCGACGCGGTTGAAACAAAAGACTCTCCATTTTTCTTTTTGTGAAGCCAGGCGCGCAAATCTCACTGAATTTCATCGCAGTGCGAAATAACTTAAGCGGCAGCGTGCCGTTAAACTCAGGCGCATTGAAATCGCCATAAGATGCGGTAATTTTATCTTTGTAATTCACGATGACTCTCCTATTTTAAATCGCATCCATAAGGCATGTTTATTTCTTCATAACGAATGAAACGCTGCCTTTTTTCGTCCCATAAATGACACGACAGATTGCTTGTAATATCGGCTATACGCCAGGTTGTCCGATGCACTTTCGCAATCCCCTCAATAGCCGACATCGCCGCCGGAAGGTGATAAAAAGGCACCTTTGCATTGACGTGATGCACTTGATGATAACCAATATTGGCCGTCACCCAGTGCCCCAGCCGGCACATACTGAAGAACGATGTACTGTCGAATGCCGCATCCAAATAATCCCATTCTGCCGTCGCGTAAAACTTCGCGCCCTGAAAGTTGTGCTGAGCATAGAAAAGGTAGCTCCCCACTGCAGTGGCAATCAGTAGCGACGAGATATAGAGGAGCACACTCAGGCTGCCCGCGAACTGATAAAGCCCTAGCAGCAATACGCTATGGAGAAGCACAGACATGAAGGACGTCCAGCAGCGGCGAAAATCAATGAAGCCTCTAGCGAGCGTCGGCAGCACGAAGAAAACCAATAGCCCCAACACCATCGATAAACCGGAGCGCCTGAGTTTGTAAAGCGCCTTCTGCCTTGGCGAAAATGCGGCCCATTGCTCAGTGTTCACAACCATGAAGTAGCCGGACAGGTAGCTCTCGGCCATTGAGTTCGTACCAAAATTCAGAATCGAGTTGGTACGGTGATGCTCATCGTGACTACGCGTCCATTGTGCCGGCGGAAAGAAGATGAAAAGTCCAAAAAAACCCAGGATGGCTTTAACTATAATGTTTGTATTTTTCAACAACGCGCCATGGCAATAGTCGTGATAAATCACAAACAATCTAATATTCAACGCCACAGCCGCGGCACACCCCAATATGCCAAGAATGATATCATCCGAGAGCGCAATCACGGAATAAGCAGAAAATAACATTACCACCGTGGATATCAGGCAGAAATATGAGTACCCAATCCGCTCATGAGCAAAACCTTGAACAATATCAAATAACTTTCGCTTTTCTGATGAACTGAGCACGTTATTCTCCACTGTCACCCAAGTGTTTCAGCTGGCCGCTCATGCTTGAGCGCCCCGAAATTTTCCTTGTATATAGTCTTGACGAACTTGAAGTCTTTTTATCTTACCGCTGGTAGTTTTGGGGATATGTGATTGGTCTACGCAAATCACTTCATGGGGTCGAATCCCGTGCACGGTGAAGCAGTGCTCCTTGATCATCGATTCAAGTGTTTCTACTGAATAGACATGGCGCTGTGAACGCTCAATCTCCTGAATAACGATGAGTTGCTCACCCTGCGCCTCAATGGAAATGGCGGCTCCCGCATCTGCTTTGAAAACACTGGACAGCGCCTGAACGGACCCTTCGATATCTGATGGGAAATAGTTTTTCCCATTGATGATGATGACCTCCTTCAAACGCCCGGTAATGAACAGCTCCTGCGCATCAAAAAATCCGTAGTCACCTGTTCTCATGAATGGCCCTCGCCCATCCTCGGTCATGGCCTGGAAAACCACCTCGCTTTCTTCGGGACGCTGCCAGTAACCCTGAGCAACGCTTGCCCCTGATACCCAGATTTCACCCACATCCCGATCATTCAAAACTCGGCGGCTCTGGGGATCCACAATCAAGACTTCATTGCCCAATACTTGCCCGGAACCGACTACCGTCTTTACGTCAGGCCGTTCGACAACAGGCACGGCCCGCCCTAGAGAGAGCTGCTCGCTATCGATAGTGATCTGCTGATGCACCTCACGGGGGCTACCACCGGTAACGAAGAGTGTCGATTCAGCAAGTCCGTAGCAGGGATAAAAAGCTTCGTGACTGAAACCGTATGGCGCGAACTGCTCGGAAAATGACTTGAGTGTCTGCGCATGAATAGGCTCAGCGCCGTTAAAGGCAACCCTCCAGGAGGAGAGATCAATACCTTCCATTTGCTTGCTGTTGGAGTGTTTAGCGCACAATTTGTAGGAAAAATTTGGCCCGCCGCTGGACGTTGCGCCGTACAGCGAGATTGCCTGGAGCCAGCGCAACGGCCTGCGCAAAAATGTCATCGGCGACATGATGTTGGCGGTAAAACCTGCAAACATTGGCTGAATAATGCCGCCCACCAGCCCCATGTCGTGAAAAGGCGGTAGCCAACTGACGACAGAGCTATGGGCATCATGCTCGAACTTACGATAGATGACCGTGGAGTTATGGAGCAGATTTTGATTGGTGACGATGACGCCTTTGGGATTTCCCGTAGACCCAGAAGTGTATTGCAAGAAGGCAATCTCACCTGGACTTATGACATGACGTGGCTCGACGTCCGAGTTAGCCACTTCATCGACGACAATAATCCTGAACGTCGTGTGTTTGAGCCCCTCTTTTTCCAGCCACTGGAGCAGAGAGTCCTTCAAAGCAGAGGTGGTCAGAATATACCGAGGATTGCAGTCCCTAATGATGACCCGCAGCCTTACATGTTCGGAGTGCGAAACCATTGGGTAAGCTGGCACCGCGACGATCCCGGCGAAAATGCATGCATAAAAGCTTGATATATAGTCGAACCCTGATGGGAATAGAAGGATAGCCCGCTCTCCGCCATCGCCTACGTCAAAGTGCCCGGCGATAGACCGCAGGCGTGCGAGCAGTTGACCACAGGTCAACGTTTCGCAGTCATCCAAACCATTGTTGAGGAAGCGATAAGCAATACTGTCGGACTGGTGAATACCTCGCCACTGACACACTTCAACTATAGATTTTGCAAAACAGCGTTCTTCAGTATTCGGAATGTTATAAAAATTTCTGTCGGTCACGTTGACCCCTCCTTCCTTGCCGGGTACTTATGGAAAATAGTACGCCACCCATGCCACGTCGCAGGTCGGCGATGCATGACAAACGGGTGCTAATCCCAAACTCAATTCAGCGCCATGAACGCTTTCAGTTCACCAACAGTCTTGAATGAGAACACCTTCGACTCCGGAATTTCAACGCCAGAGTTATCCTCCAAATAGCCCACAAGTTCAAAGATTTCAACCGAGTCCAGGCCCAAAGAAGGAATAAGCAGACTCATCAGAGACTCTTCGCCCTCAAGCGAATCAAGAATGACAAGCGACTCCGAGCGAATGTGGCCAACAGCCTCATAAAGAAGATTAAAAAACTTGCAATTACCCACGCTTACGACTCCTTGAACACACTGAAAAAATGGCTTCCGCGGATGACCTTACGCTCGCGCTCATCCAGCATCTTGCTTCTGGTCTCAGGCAACCGAAACCAATGGATATCTGGCATACAATGGTGTTCCTGGTGATAGCCATTATTGAACCAAAGCAAATTGTATAACCGTGAATAGCTACTCACGGAATTGCTCATGCTATTGGCCGGGTCACAGCCGTGATGCTCTGCATAGTTTTCCAGTGAAGCCATCGACGTCCCAAGGTAATGAACAGGAATCACAAACAGCACAAACGCCAGCGGCTGATAGATCAGCGTTAGAGTGACTGCAAAGACTAGGATGCTGATCTCGATCATCACCAGTGCGCCGACGCGCTGATAGGCATCTTTAAACAACTCGGTGACAGACAGCCTGAAATAACTGAGCAGCGTGTAGCGCAATGCACTCTCCTCGCCAGCGTCACTGCCGTATAAATAAAGCGATGATCTGTCCTTTGGCGGCTGATCGCCCATCCACCCATCGTTATTGAAAACGTGGTGATTGATATGGTGTGCCTTGTAGAACGATTGCGGCATGCCCAGCGCCAGTGTATTGATCACTGAAAACACCAAGTTACCCAGGCGCGACTTGAAAAACGGATTATGAATAAAATTATGTGCCACGCATTGATAGTTGGTACACATCAATAGAATGTTGGCCAATGCCAGAATGAGCAGACTCGCAATCGACAGTTCGTTAAACCACACGACTGGTACGACCCAACAAGCAATATGCGCCAAACTCAAAGCCACCAGCACGCCATCGAATTTACTATATTTAAACATTCTGCTTTCTCCACTGACGACGCTGTTCAGACATGATTGCTCCTTCCTCAGCCGTGGCATAATGCTTTTCCCAATGCTCCAGTTTTTTCTCCATCACTCGAAACCAATAGCGTGGAAACAACGAGCGGAAAATTTGCACAACGTAACCATGCTCAATCAGTACCGGGCTTTCAAGACTACCCAGCGACCAATATTTTTTGTTTGGGTTAGCATGATGATCCGAATGCCGAGTCAAATTCAGCAAAACCGCGGATGAAAATAGGCTGCGGCAATCCCAGCTGTGGGCTGGCCTGACCTTACTACCTGGCACACGCACCAAACCATAATGTTGAATGTAATTAGTGCACTCATAAGTAACTTTCGAGGTCACCACAATAATTAGATAACACGCAAAACCCATTGCACCTGCGACATATATTGAGATAGCGATGATCAGCAGCGTGAGGATGAAGCCTGGCATCAGTCTATTCCCTAGGCCGTAGACAGATCTCGGCAATCTGTTCAACCGCGCCTTCTCGAATGCCCAGGCTTCGGCATACTGCTCCCAGGACGAGCGGACAATAAACCGATAAATACTTTCACCGCGACGCGCTGTCGCTGCATCCTGAGTTGTCGCAACATTTTTATGATGACAATGTACGTGGGAAATGGCGAACTGGCTGTCAGCAACGATCGCTAAGGCTAGATTGCCCGCCGCCATGTCAAGCTTGCTGATTGTTCGGTGGGTCAGTTCATGTCCCACCACCATATTGATGCTGAGTACGAACCCTGTGCTCACGGAAGCGACAACAACCTGTAAGAGCGTCCATTGTCGTTCAGCCAGCGCCGGCGTATCAACCAGACGGGCCAGCGCTTGCATAGCTTCATGAGCATGTCCGCCGGCCACGAGCAACACCGCGCCTACCGCGATCAGCGACTGGACGATATATACATACATAAGCCCGTCGAGAACAAACGACCAACGTCCGGCATCCTGAACATCGCCGAGATCAGAAAATCGATCGAGCACAAAGTAGCATGCAAAGATGAACAACAAGTTTAGTAAGGGCGCCCACCCACCCCACAAGGTCGAGAACACCAACAGGGGCATATAAAGTAAAGGCACCGCCGAGAATCTTAAATACTTCACGTATCACCTACCCAGTTCAATTATTTGCCGAACGACTCAATTTCCCACTGATGGTTTTTCACGGTATGCATCTTCAATACGTCCAGGCAGGCATTGACCAGGGATTGAGAGCCACACATCAGGAAACGTTCCGTTCCTTTTAACCGATCGCCTTCCGTTGCCCGAAACATCTCATGCAATATTGCAGGCACACGCTCACCGTTCGTAGCACTGCTGGAACTGGATTCTCTTGAAACCGCCACACGATAATCAAAGTCCGGGTATTTTTTCTTCATCGCCTCAAGGCGCCTTCCGTCATAACAGTGAGAGGAATAGCGCACTGCATGCATTAATAGCACGGAGGCCTTGGGATACTTTCTCAACCGCCCCTCAAGCACTCCCAGCACCATACCCAACGCTGAACCACCCGCGACTGCAACACAACGATCGGTTTCTTTAGGCCAGTCGTCTAGAGAAGCTCCAAATTGCCCAAATGCGGCGCTGACGTTCAAGTCGTGATGGATGTGAGCGTTATCAGATAGCCACTGCGAATAAAAACCGCTTTCTCTTCGTGCTACATCTACAGCCAATCTTCCCGGACTTGTACTGACAATAGAATAACTTCGACCGTCAGTTGCCCCCGGTATAGTCAGCATAACGCTCTGCCCTACCTGAGCGACACAAAGGCTGGATAATGTCACTCGGGAAATGTATTCGTTCATCGGCTCAATATGTTCAATACGTGCCGACAGCAGATTTGTCGTGTCACTGAGCTTATGCAGAAAATCCAGATGGACGTCACTTTGCGGTACAGCTTGGCAGGCCAAGACATACCCTTGTGCAATCTGAGAGGGTGTCAGGCAGTGGCTTAAATCAATCAGCGATCTAGCCTGTCCATGCGCTACTTTCACAAGACATTTCTGGCATGCGCCAACTTGACAGGAATACGGCACGTCAAGACCTTGCTCCAGAAGACTATCCAAGATCGTATTTTTCCGGTGCAACTGACATGGCGTACTGCCGACCTGACCAACAAAGGGAGGTTTTTTCTTAAAAAAGGAAAGCATTGGGCCTACCTATTACGAGTTACTGATTGATCATCGCGGTGATTTGCCGAGCCAGCCAACGAGGGCTGATACGAACCGACTGCATAGCCAACTTATTCACCAGCCCGGGGACAATGACCACACGGTTACTTAACAGGCCTTTGAAACCGATCCTCGCCACTTCTTCCGGGCTCATGACAATACCGAACAACCCCTTAGCGAGGCCTGTATCCACCGACCCGGCTCTTAGATGAAATGCCGTCTGAGTCGTACCTGGGCACAACGCTGCACATCTCACGCCCTTCTTGCGCAGTTCCACCGCCAATGCTTCAGTGAAGTGCAAGACATAGGCTTTTGAGGCGTAATAGTTTGCATAATAAGGTCCGGGCTGAAATGCAGCTAAAGATGCGACATTTAGCAAGTAGCCTTTACCCCGGCGTACAAAATGTTGTGCGATAAAATGGCTCAATACCGTAAGTGCGCGGACATTAGTTTCAATAAGCGCACTATGATCGACCACATCGGTGTCCAAAAAACTGCCTCCGCGACCGACACCGGCATTATTGATAAATACTTCTATCACTTCAAGATATGGCGAAAGGTGCTCTATCAGCTGGCTTAACTCATCAGCATTCGATAAATCAAAACTCAAACACTTAACCGTCACTTGATAGTTCGCAGCAAGACGCTCCGCAGCATAGTTTAGTCGCTCTTTATGATTGGCAACCATGATCAGATTATAACCACTGCTCGCCGCCTCCTGGCTAAGCGCGTAGCCAATACCGGAGGATGCTCCGGTAACGACAGCATATTTCCCTTCTTTCATAAACCAAGCCTATTTATTAAGATTGCGCGACAGCAATGCTGCTTTTCAATTGGTATGCCAGGCATGCGGAAAACCGATCTAGCGATACAGGCGGGTGCAATAAGCTGTTTAGCAGAAGATCCAAACTCACCGAGTCTTCCTTAATCAGATAACCAACGCCTAACATTCCAGGTACATGGCAAAGCGTTCCAAACTGCAGCAATGCGTTTTGGCTGCCTCCGTTGGACGCCATAATGGTTCTGTCATAGATAAAGCGAAATGCCGGTAGACCAGCCAGCACTGAATACTTCATCACCCGCTGGACGATCGCATTGGTCGCTCCACCGGCCCAGCGCAAGTAACTGATCTGCAAGAGATGGGAAAGCAATCCCAAGCCTTGCTTGGAGTGCGATATGGCTCGTTTATGCGCTTGCGTCGCTTGCACGAGCACGTCGACTTTCTGTTGTGAACTTGCCGCTGACTTATAACGTTTGAAGGCGGCACTTACCGGATTGATGAAATCAAGTGCACGGCCAGGCAAATGGTCCAGTGCAACAGGTTCGAACAGGGTCGGTGGCGACCCGGTCGTTTCTCTATAAGCTTCATAAATGGCCAGCTGCACCAACATGTCTAACGAGATACGCCGCCGCCTAACCGCGCTCAGGTCCAGATCCTTTATACAAAGCACACGGTGCTCAACGCTTCGCAGTTGGTTGTCTAGATAAGACTTGATCGAAGCCACCTTTACACGCCCCAACTGTGCCTGCGCAACAGCGTTGTCATAGCGAGCCACCTCTTCCTGAATCAAGACGGCCGGGAGCTGCGACGGAGCATTCTGATTCTGCTGGACTGTCGAGACTATTGATGCCGCTTGAGCGCCAGTAAGGCTTGCATGCTCGCAGAGCACGAGCACTTCATTGCTGCCAAGGCGCGCGCACACCTGCAATGCCTTGTCGGCAAACCGATTATCTAGATTGACAAGACGCCCCGAAGCGCTGTCATTACTCCCCGCCGGATCAATACAAAGCAGGAAACTGCACTGGCGCAACACCCTTAGCCCTTCACCCGCCACCGGATCAGCCTGTAGACGCACCGAAATGGTAGACCACCCATGACGACGATAGGACGCACACTCCGACAAAGTCAGGGTTGCGCCATGGACGTCTTCAGGGTTCGGTTTAAAGATGATGTCGATCAATATCGTTCGAAGATGTCCAAGATCCAGGCAGGCATCCACTGGCACCTTGAATAGAGCGCCAGCGTGCAAAATGGCGAAATAGGGGTAAGTGTCAGGGCAGACCAGTGCGTCGCAAAAAGCCCTTGGTGAACGCCAAATACGAAAAGCCCGGGCAACGTCGTCGCTCGCCAAGCAGGCTTGATGAATAGCAGAAATCAGACGGGTAAAACGCTCGACGTCTGCCTCATGCTCCTGACCCATTGAAAAGACCAGCGGGAAATTATTATAAAACGGCAAGCCTCCACGACACGTCAGGTAGAAATGCGCGGTACTGTCCTTGTAACTGCTCTGGTAGCCGCCCATCCATCGACGCAATACGTCGACCCCATGGAAAAAACTAACGGATAAAAGAAACAGGCTGGATACAAAGTGCGCACGCGCTCTGCCGAACCCTTGAATACTTTGAATATGTTCAAATAGAGCGCAATACAACCCGCGAATACTTAGTGCGGGCGAGCGTTTTTTATAATCCACTGTTTCTGCCCTCCTGGCATTTAATTATTCCTCCCACGACTCAAGTGCTACTCAGGCCATCCGCCAAACGCAAGAACTTGATGTATGAGCTAGAGGCCAATGGTAATAACGCCGGCGGTGCCAAATAAGGGGCGCTGCTGCGATACCAGGGCAAGTCGGGTGAACAAGAAAATGCTTCCAGCCAGTTTGCATAGGACGCGCCATTGGCCAACGACAAGGCCAAGCCGTGCCCGCAGCACCCCACAAAACTGTCGACCGACGATTGTCCACGGGTAACGACGGGATAGTTATCTAGCGTGACGCCAATGGTTCCGCTCCAGACTTTTTCAATACTGATATCAGCCAGTTGAGGTAGAAACTTGCTCAGCCCTTCGCTCAGGCCTGCATAGACCTTGTAGGACTCCGGTTCTCCATCGCGTTGCCGCTTCCATACAGAATCTGTGGAATAAAATGGCTCCCCTCCGCCGAACAACAAACGATGATCAGGCGTGATGCGCAAGTAATTAAAGATTCTTCGTACATCGATGATCGCGTTGTTCGGCTGTAACCCAAGTTGTGCCATTTGACCAGGCAGTAACGGCGCAGAAAGCATCAGCGAAGTCGATATGGGCATCACTCGTCCGCGCAACCGATTCAACGAGGGGGTAAAACCGTTCGTCGCCAACAACGCCCTCGAAAAGCGCAGGGAATGCCCATTCGCCTCAACGAAATGTTCCTGAGGCTCGGCACACCGAGTGTTGACGTAAATCTCTCCACCCATGGCCAGGATTTTCTTGGCCAAAGACACTACGAGCTTCACAGGGTCAATGGTCGCTGTATTTTTATACTCGAGCCCCGACAGGTAACCCGGGCTATCGACAATCCCTTTGATAGCCTTGCGATCGTAGGTCTCTACGTCAAAACCCGCTGCAATCAACGCGTCGCCCTCCAACTGGAGTTGTCTATCATTGGCCGCGTTGGTGGACACTTTGAACTGGCTACCCATCAACAAATCACAACCCAGCTTTTCGTCGCGAATCAACTGCGTGCTGTAGTTAAGTGCGTCCAGGGTGTGGACGAAAATCTGACGAGCCTTGACGTCACCATACTGTTTCACCAAAAGGTGATATTGCTTGCCAATACCTGGCCCTATCATCCCTGAGTTTCGGCCACTGGCTCCACTGCCTAGAGGATGGGCATCGACCACGATGACTTTGCGGCGCGACCCAAACTTTTTCAATATGTGGTAAGCCGCAGACAACCCTGCCAACCCCGCACCAATAATCAGATGATCGCACTCTGCGTCCGCGCACAGTGATGGCAAGGAAATCTCGGCCCCCGTACGACTCCATACGAGGTTTGATGTGAAGTCCATTTCAATACACCTAGATAGCGTTAGTTAACTTCATCAACCGAAGCAGAATTCCAACACGGAACTTTCCATAGGTGGCGAAGTACTCAGGTGTCACTGACATTGGCTGCCACTTCAACTTGTAAGCCACCTGACTGGCTGCGGGATAGATGCGCTGTCCCTGCTTTTCCAACGCGCCCAATATCCATCTCAACAGACGGCTGCGCGAGGAATACGTATCAAATTCATCCGTCACACCATAGAAGGGAGTCAGCCCAAAATTCAGGTACTTCTCGCCCTCTTGCTTGAAGCGCTTGATCGCCTCGACATTGACCAATTCCATTGTGCCAGGAGGCAACTTGGACACGCGGCGCGTCAGGTCATGCATCCACCCGTTGTATTCGCCAAAGGCTGGCACGTAACTAATGAAGCCGACAATCTTGTCGTGCAGTACGGCGACGAAAATTCGCTCTTTGTCCAGCCCGCTTGCACCCAGGTCGCCGACCATGAACGATAGCAGTTTTTTGCTTCCTTTGGCCTTCAACCACTCCTCGGTAATGGACGAAAGCATGCGCTGTTGGTCCGGTCCGTTAGGTAGGTCAACCCCCAACTCCTTGACAATGACCCCTGCCTTTTCGGCTCGCTTGATCTTGTTTCGCAAGCTCATGAAGGGGCTACCCGCCATCGAAAAACGCTCCAGATCCAGTGTGTAGGAGCAGCCCATCTGGTTGACATGAAAACCTAGCCTTTCGAACAGATCGGCTTGATCACGACGCAGTTGCACACAAGACAATTCCCGGCCATGCTCCACCGCGTGGCTGATGAATGCCTTCAGCAGCGGCTCCCGATTATCCGCAGAGCTAATAACACCGGTGAGGATGAACAGGCACTTACCATCGTCCTGAAAAGGCAGGTATCCGGCCAGCCCTTCGACAGTAAACGTCGAGATACCACTGTTGAGGGTCAGGAATAGCGACGGGTGATTCCCAAACCGCTCAGCCCAGAGAAATTTTCGCGCGCTATCCACCACCGTACCGTTAAGCTTTCTTTCATGTGCCATCAACGCTTGAAACTTCGCGTAGAGCGGGTGTATGCGTGGCTCGAACGACATCGCTCTGGATTTGAAGCCATTTCCGAATAGACTGCGATCACCAAATAGATGAATGAGAATCCCCATCAGCGCCCATTCTACCTCTACAAAATAGCACCACAGCGCGGCAACTATCGCTGCCGTGAAAAAATTATGCGCGCCGTTATACAGAACATAGTAGATGTCGGGCACCTTGCCTTGGTAACGCCTGTACGCAATTGCACCCGGGAAGTAACCGATAATATCGATATACGAGAACAGGATAATCAGCGGAATAACTCGAACGTCCGCCCAGTGGTACAAAGTGATCAAGACGCTCGCGAGCAATAGAAACCCGTACTCAACACGCGCCATTGCCCGTGTGTTCGGACTTTCAAAACTATTTACTACATCCATTTAGTACCCCTGGAGACTGAACGACGGCTCATCGAAGATGCTGCGCAGTGGCCCATGTCAAGCTGGCAAGCGATCTTTTTTACGATCAATGTAATGACTGAATCCATGGCGAGCAGCCAACTCACCCACCTCCTTGGCTTCGTCATAGGCAATTTCTTTACCAATGCTATAACTGGAACTTACATTTTCCATGCTGAGCAATATGGTTTCCGAGAGGCATGCCAGACTCACCCCAGGCTCACAGCCGATGATGTTGCAGTCACTCAACATCGCTTGTGCATCGGGCAAGGTAACCAATCCTCCCTCGTACACCTCCCGAGCCCCTCCCTCACGCAGCACATCGAAGGGGCGGGCCACGTCGAAAATCTTACAGGTCTTCGGAAAAACGTCGGCGGCGATGAAAGGTTTGCCTTCGCTGGTAGCCGAGTACACGCAATCAATGTCCTGGGCGATTACGGTGTGCTCCAGCCCAATATGGACCTCGAAGAATTGCACGCCACTGGCCGTACCGGCATCCATGATCGATTGCATTAATACAGGCACCTGCTCGGCCGGGCAGTGAAGCAACGCCTGTTCGAGATCGAGATTCCTGCAAACGCCCCAGAACTTCCCGGCGGCGGATTCATCGCTGAGACACTCGACTCGCAGGAGCACCTCGATCAGCGCACCACGCAAATTGATGTACTGCTCCTCGACCGTAGAACTCATGCTGCCAACGATGTCTATCTTTCCAAAAAACTGGCATAGATCCATGAGTGCGACACGACCTACAGACCCCCGAGCACCGAATATCATCAGGCGCTTGCGCAAAGCCGATGGGCCGAATACTTCACGGATCAAGTTGCAACTGGATATAGCTGTAAGGCTGTTACCAGTGGTCAAACGGAAAGGGGCATCAGCAATGTCCAGACCGCCTTTTGAAATAACCGAAGTATAAGCGCCTAAACCCACCACAACGGCGCCGACATCTTGGGCTTTCTGCAGATACTTTTTCAACAAATCGGCCTTATCGGCGCGACTCAGCTTAAGCATCGCTTGCGGACTGATGGGGCTGTAAATCATTGCGCCATTGACTACCCGGCCATGAGGGCTTGCCATTGAGAATTCAAATACAACTTCAGGACTGTTTTCTATCTGCCCGAACGAGAAAAACCAGTGCGCCAACGCAAGCTTCTGCGCTTCGGTGAAGTATTCAATAACGGCTTCCGGCAAGCCTCTGCAGATATCCTCGGCACTCGTGGAGTGCAGGAGAAATGCGAACTGCACATGGTCACCCTTCACCGGCTGTGGCGACAGTGGCCGGGGCCGAGGTTTTTTCTTGGCATTACCTTTCACTGGCGCATCGCTGGCTGCGGGCACATACCCCACCAGGAAACCCATTAGCTTGTCGTAACGCTTGTTTTGCAGAATCTCGCACACCTCCTCGAAGGCGCCGAGGAATCGCTTCAACTCTGACTTGCTAATAGTGAGCGCTGGCTGAAAACGGATACTCCCACGCTCGGCGTCATTCAACAGCGGCATGCAAAAGATGCCTTTAACGTGCACAAGATAGCCACAGATCAGTAGCGACATTAAATCGCTTTTCTGCGCATAACTGACGATATAGTTACCTTGGGTCGCCGGATCACTAAAATGCAATGCGTACATAAGCCCAAGGCCACTGTAAGTAAAGCTGGTGTATTTATCCGCCAGTAACGCGAGTCGCTGGCTGATGATCGCCTCGCATTCCCTGACATGCTCTAACAGCGCGCTTTGCTCGCACATCAATGAATTGATGACAGCGAGCCCAACAGCACATGCCAAACCGCCGTTGGCGAATGTAGAGCTATGTTTGCTGTCGAATTCTGCACTATAGACACCACGCTTAATGATCATGGCGCCGATGGGGATAATGCCTCCCCCCAGGGCTTTAGAGAGCAGGATGAGGTCAGGCTCAACCCCAAAGCGGTGGGCAGCAAAAACGGCCCCAGAACGCCCAAGACCGGTCTGAATTTCATCCAATACCAGTAGCGTTCCATAAACTCGGCACAATCTCTGTGCCTCTACCAGGTAGTTGGTCTCGGCGGGAGTCATGCCCCCCTCACCTTGAATGGGCTCTACAATAAAAGCAGAAAATCGTCTGGTTTCCAGAGCCGCCTGCAGCGCTGCTAAATCGTTGTACTGCACTTTACTGTAGTTTTCGCCATCGACAATGTCGGGGTTGCTATAGCGCTTGCTGCCCGTCGCAGACAGTGCAGCATACGTTTTACCATGGAACGAGTTTTTTGCAGACAGCACTGCCCTTCTGCCAGTTTTCAGGCGACTTAACTTCAGGGCAGCCTCGACTGTTTCTGTACCCGTGTTAGTGAACACGACCTGCTCGTAATTGGCGCCTGCGACCTGGATCAAGCGATCAGCCAATTGCTGGGTGCTTGCAGCGACAAAGGGCTGAATAAAGTTCGGGCACTCACGTTGCAAATAGTCAATCGCGATCGCGTTCAACTCGCTGGAGTTATGCCCAAACGGCAAAGCGCCATATTGCGCGACGCCATCTAATATTTTTTTACCCTGAGCATCGTAGTGATAGCAGCCTTTGCTTCGTACGATATCCAAATCGAGCTTGAATTTTTTGAGCATCGACTGACGGTAGGGTTGGAGATTCACAGTTCACAACCTTGGCTCATCTGCTGTTCGAATCCAAAGCGCGTCACAGGATGGAATGCAAGTAAGTCGACAGCCTTAGCAAGATAATGTGCCTGGTTATCGGAGAGGTAGCGTTGTGCACCGAAATTTTCAAAGATACATATTTTGATTTCTTTCAGTGTGCGCTGGATTTGGTAACGCAACGCCAACACCTCAGGCACAAGCCATGCAATATTATCCGGCATCACGTTTTCTGCGATTCCCATTACGCTATAACGGCACTGGGCAAGCCCGCCTTTGATAGGAATGAAAATCGATGGGCTCGCCATTGCGCCAGGACTGAGGCGCTCGGAGAGTGCTTGGCAGGCACCAGTGTAAGCGGCACATATGAATAGATTAAAGCTAATCAAACCGGTATTGAGATAGAGCTCGAACGATTCGTTTTCCGCCCAAACAACCCAACCATTCTTAACTGTTACGTCGTCAAATATTACTTCATGGCTGTCTGTTGCTAGCAGGATATCGCCGGGCCAAAAGTCTTTACGTTCAAGTCCCGCATCGCCATTGGACAAAATTGCAATGCCCGGCAAGCCTTCTGCAGTAACGATTGACACTGCGTAATAGTCAGCAACGTTACTCATCGTACAAGGCTTTTTACTGCCTGTAATTTTAATAACGCCCTCTTCATTTACGCTCGCGGCGACGCTGGTGTGGAAAATATCTTGATTTCCCGAGCTTTCGGCAAACGCGGATGCCATCAACTTACCGTTCAGCGAAATATCGTTGAGCAACATGTCCGCAAACGGAAACGCGGAGGGATACATTGCGATGGTCGATACAACATGATAGTGCATACAAAGCATCAGAGCCGCCGAAGGACATACCGCAGCAACTAACCCAACCGCTTCAAGCGCTTCTTTCAGAGGCAGCTGGAGCCCACCGTACGCTTTCGGAATAATTAAAGCAGGCAGCTTAGTTTTGGAGAGCATGTCTTTAACTTCTTGCGGTGACAGCTGCTCCAACTCAAGCAGTGACCGACCCTCTGTTAGCTCCAAAAAACAGTTTGCCTGATCCAGGCCAGAGCGCAGCACTTCATGAATTGACATCGCGGTAACATCCTTATTTTTCGTTTCTTGATAACAGATTAGCGTGACGCGCAATTACACGCGCAACGCGGCTGCCTATAGCCGGCAGCTTATTCGCCTGCACTGAGCACTCCATAGCAATGGACATTCCAACGCCATTAAATAATAAAAATTCAGAGCACATAAATGATGCAGGCAGGCATTCTATGAGCGACCCTGCGTTTGCCTATGCTTAATGTGCACAAGTATGATTAATGTTAAGTCGCGACCAAATCTTAGACGAAGCAACGCGCCCTTCAAGAAAAGTTCAGGAATTCTGAAATCAGTGGCACATCAATAAATAGTTAAAACAGGAGACGGCAGGATAGAGCGAAAAGCTTAAAGCCAGAAAGCTCAAAGCTTTTGAATAAGAGGTTTTTTCAGCAATTTTCATAAGCCACTCCGTGCTTTACTTTTTTCTTCCTTGCGAGCTTTCCTCTTGCAGGTAAAACTCGGGACGCACCTTAACAAGTTGAAAACCAAAAAACAAGTTCCCGCTTTCAAAAAGTATACTGTTCTATCCAATCCCGAACTTAACAGGCATCACTCGATCGCTGCCTTTTAAGCATGGGAGTTGGCACATACGTACTAACTGGTGAGCGCTCACTGTCTCAGCGAACTCCGATCCCCTACAGTCTTCGGCCAGATTGCTACCAAGTATCACAGGCTCACGTATCGAAGCGAAGTTTCTCAATTTACACCTCCAAACAAGCATACCGCTTATAGTTCGGTGTAGAATTCGAGCTCGCTAGCCGCTAATTGACGGATATCGACAGGATCATAAGGGGGAGAAAAAGGTATTGGCTCCCCCCTCTAAGGAAACAGTGACCGTCCGGCGCAATTGCCACGGACACTGACTATCAGCTTGAAAGGAGCAACACATGGGTTTCCTCACCGGTAAGCGCGTATTGATCGTAGGTGTAGCCAGCAAATTGTCTATTGCCTCCGGCATCGCAGCAGCCATGCATCGGGAAGGTGCAGAGCTTGCGTTTACCTACCAAAATGAAAAACTTAAGGCTCGAGTGGAAGATTTTGCGGCGAGTTGGGGCTCAAAGCCAGAGTTGTGCTTTCCTTGTGATGTTGCGAGCGACGAGGAAATCGCACAGGTGTTTCAAGCCTTGGGCGCTCATTGGGACAGCCTAGACTGCATTGTGCACTCTGTCGGCTTCGCCCCCAGTGACCAACTTGAGGGCGACTTCACCGAATCGACCACCCGTGAAGGTTTTCGGATTGCCCACGATATCAGCGCTTATAGCTTCGTCGCGCTGGCCAAGGCAGGGCGCAAAATGATGGCAGGCCGTAATGGCAGCCTTTTGACACTTTCGTACCTGGGCGCGGAACGCACCATGCCTAACTATAACGTCATGGGCATGGCAAAAGCCTCTCTCGAAGCCAGTGTACGTTATCTTGCCGGCTCACTAGGCCCGCAAGGCACTCGCGTCAATGCCGTCTCGGCTGGCCCGATACGCACGCTGGCCGCATCAGGTATCAAGAACTTCCGCAAGATGCTCGCGGCTAACGAGGCGCAGACTCCACTGCGCCGCAACGTTACTATCGAAGAAGTTGGCAACGCTGGCGCATTCTTGTGTTCGGAGCTGGCGTCCGGAATTAGCGGCGAAATACTGTATGTCGATGGCGGCTTCAATACTACAGCAATGGGCAACATTGAAGATTGAGGCTTCATAGGTTGCGTGAGCTTGTTATTAAGACTCAACGCTTCTGCACTTTCGGATCAGGGGCGGCCAATAGGCCGCCACCTGATAACTGAATCGCGCGTGCCGAATTGCCATATCTGAGAAAGGCATGGTGAGCTCCTGTTAGAGAGTCAGCACCCGATGCTCGTCTGGCGACCTGAGAGGATCCATCAACAATACGAATTTGAGTCTCCCCGGAAAAAGGTACTCAAAAAGGTACTTAAACGTACTGGATCACCCTAGTTTTCAGTGGTTTTCCGCAGAAACGAAAAAAGACGCCTAAGCGTCTATTTCGTGGATCCCAGCGTCCAGTGGACATCTGTGGATCAAATTTTGGAGCGGGAAACGAGACTCGAACTCGCGACCCCGACCTTGGCAAGGTCGTGCTCTACCAACTGAGCTATTCCCGCTTGGTGATGCGCATTCTATAGAATCCTCAGCACCCGTCAACCCCTTGATTCAAAAAAGTTTTATTTCTTTTCAACGGTGGTGCGCAGATGCGGCCAGGCGGCGCGCAGATATTGGAGCATCGACCACAGGGTCAGGCCCGCTGCGATCAGCAGCAAGGCATAACCCGTGAGGACCCAGAACGAGAAGTCCGACGGGTTGGCCAGCAGGATAACCAGCGCGAGCATTTGCGCGGCGGTTTTCCATTTGCCCATGTTGGACACGGCCACGTGGGCGCGGGCGCCGATTTCAGCCATCCATTCGCGCAGGGCCGAGACGACGATTTCGCGGCCGATGATGACCGCTGCCGGCAGGGTCAGCCACAGGTTGCCGTGTTCCTGCACCAGCAGGACCAAAGCGACGGCCACCATGAGCTTGTCGGCCACCGGGTCGAGGAACGCGCCGAAGGGCGTGCTCTGTTCCAGGCGACGCGCCAGGTAGCCGTCGAGCCAGTCGGTGGCGGCGGCAAAGGCAAACACTGAACTGGAAGCCAGATAGCTCCATTCGTACGGCAAATAGAACAACAGAATGAAAATTGGGATGAGCAGGACGCGTAGAACGGTGATCAGATTAGGGATATTCATCGGCACAACTGGCTACGAGGTGGAAAGGCATTCTATTCGCTATGCAGATTCGCATAAATCAGCTCAGCGAGCTTTTTACTGATACCGGGTGCTTTGGCTATCTCGTCAATGCTGGCACGGGACAGCTCCTGCAAGCCACCAAAATGTTTAAGCAAGTCGCGACGCCGCGTCGGGCCAACCCCTGCCACCCCTTCCAGGGTTGAGGTTCGCCGGGTTTTGCCACGGCGGGCGCGGTGGCCGGTAATGGCGAAACGGTGGGCTTCGTCGCGAATCTGTTGAATCAAATGCAACGCGGGTGAGTCGCCCTTCAAAGTGAACTCATGGGCGGCATCATTCAAGTACAACGTCTCGAAACCCGCCTTGCGCGTCGTTCCCTTGGCCACGCCCAACAGAATCAGGTCAGGCACCGCCAGCTCATTGAGCACGTCGCGGGCCATGGACAGCTGGCCCTTGCCGCCGTCGACCAGGAGGATATCCGGCAACTTGCCCTCGCCATCCTTCAACTTACTGAAGCGGCGCGTGAGGGCCTGGTGCATGGCGGCGTAGTCATCGCCGGCAGTGACGCCTTCGATGTTGTAGCGCCGGTAATCGGACTTGATCGGCCCTTCCGGCCCGAACACCACGCAGGATGCCACCGTGGCCTCGCCACTGGAGTGGCTGATGTCGTAGCACTCCAGGCGCTGGGGCGGCTCTTCCAGGTTAAGGACTTCAGCCAGGGCGTCAAAGCGTGCGGCGACGTGCTGTCGGTTGGCCAGGCGCGCGCTCAGGGCTTGCTCGGCGTTAGTCACCGCCAGTTGCTGCCAGCGTGCGCGGGTGCCACGCACGCGGTGGCTGATGTCCAGCTCGCGGCCGCGCAGTTCGTGGATGGCTTCGATCAACGCGGGGAAGTCTTCGTGCACCACATTGACGATCAACTCCGACGGCAGGTCGCGCTCGGGGCTGCTCACGTAGTATTGGCCCAGGAAAGCGGCCATGACTTCGGCGACCTCCTCATCAATACCGGTCTGCGGAAAGAAGTTCTTGCTGCCCAGCACTCGCCCACCGCGCACGCTGATCAGGTGCACACAGGCACCGCCCGGATTGACGAAGGCCGCGATCACGTCGACGTCGCCGGTGCCACCTTCCATGCTTTGCTGGTCCTGGACACGGCGCAGCAGCGAAATCTGGTCGCGCAGCTCGGCGGCCCGTTCGAAATCCAGGGTGCTGGCCGCCTGCTCCATGGCGGTGGAAAGCTCATCGGTGAGGGCATTGCTGCGCCCTTCGAGGAACATCACCGAATGGCGCACATCCTCGGCGTATTCGGCCGGCTCAACCAACCCCACACAGGGCGCCTTGCAGCGCTTGATCTGGTACTGGAGACAGGGCCGGGTGCGGTTCTTATAGAAGCTGTCTTCGCACTGGCGTACAAAAAAGGTTTTTTGCAGCAGGCTCAGGCTTTCCCGAATGGCCCCGGCGCTGGGATAAGGCCCGAAGTACTTGCCCTTCGCCTTCTTCGCCCCACGGTGAATGCTCAGGCGTGGGAAGTTGCCATCGGATAAAAACACATAGGGATAGGATTTATCGTCACGCAGCAGAATGTTGTAGGGCGGCCGCCATTCCTTGATCAGCGTCTGCTCAAGCAGCAGCGCTTCGGTTTCGTTGGCGGTGATGGTGGTTTCGACCTGGGCGATACGCGCCACGAGGGCCGCGGTTTTCGGCGCGAGACCGGTCTTGCGAAAGTAGCTCGCCAGACGATTCTTGAGGTTTTTGGCTTTGCCGACATACAGCAGGCGCGCCTCGCTGTCGAACATGCGGTACACGCCAGGGCGGCCACTGCAGGTTGAGAGAAAGGCACTCGGATCAAACGGTGTGGTCATGTCAGGCGCTGGCGTCCACCATGCCGTGGCGCACCGCGAGCAGGGTCAATTCAACATCACTGCTGATGGCGAGCTTCTCGAAGATGCGATAGCGGTAGGTGTTGACGGTCTTGGGCGACAGGCACAGCTTGTCGGAGATCGTCTGTACCTTCTGGCAACCGACGATCATAAGGGCAATCTGGATTTCCCGCTCCGACAGCGCATCAAACGGCGAGTCGCTGGTGGGCTGGAAGGACTTGATAGCCAATTGCTGGGCGATCTGCGGGCTGATATAGCGCTGGCCGGCAAACACCAGGCGAATGGCCTGGACCATTTCCGCCAGGCCCGCACCTTTGGTGAGGTAGCCGGCAGCGCCAGCCTGCAGCAGGCGTGTCGGAAACGGGTCTTCCTCGCACACAGTCACCACCACGACCTTGATGTCCGGATGGCTGCGCAGCAATTTGGTCGTCGCGCCAAGACCGCCGATGCCAGGCATCTTGACGTCCATCAACACCACATCGGGTTTCAACTCCCGGGCCTTGATCAGGGATTCCTCGCCTGACTCGGCCTGACCGACTACTTGCAGGCCATCGATGTCAGCCAGCATTCGTGTAATGCCTGTACGAACGAGATCATGGTCATCGACTACTAGCACCCTAATCAAGCAGACACCTCGCGAAATGGTCTTATAGGTTGCTGAACACCTTAGCAAAAAACCAAGGCACAGACCTAATTGCACGCGTCATATAGAGAGAGATTGATTGGGCGACAGCCATCCGCCGGGCGGCGGATGGCTCAATTTGCTGGGCGAAGGGTCAGGAATCCTGGGGCTGGGGCTTGGGTTTTCCATTCATCGCAATCGAATGCTCGGCCAACGTCGAGGTCAGGCGACGGATCGCAGCCTGGTCTTCCTTGAACATTGCGCGATAGTCCCCGAGGACTTTTTCTTCAATCTGGCTCAGATTCTCCAATTGAATCGGCGTGGCTGCGCCGGTCAACACGTAAAGTACATCCACGCCTCTTTCGGCGACACGAGACAGGTAATCCGCTTTAGGCGCACGCCCTCCACTTTCATATTTACCTTGTGCGTTGGCTTCAACGCCGCCGATTTCACCAAACACTTTTTGCGACAGGCCAAGTCGCTCCCTTTCTTGCCGTAAACGCGAACCGATTCCACTCATTTGGATGTATGATCCTATTTGGCACACCCCAAGAGGTGACACATTCATCTCTTATTAAACAAACTTGAACGGTTTTGAACTATGCCCGGAATCCGTACCGCTGCACAAGCCAAGGCCTGGCTGGAACATCAAGGAAAGTCAGTTCAAGCGTTCGCCCGTGAACATGGCGTAGATCCGGCAACCACCTATCAAGTGCTCGCTGGGCGCAAAAAGGGACGGCGTGGGGAAGCCCATAAGGTAGCGGTCCTTTTGGGCATGAAAGAAGGGATCATCCTTGCTGAGACGGGAGACCTGAACAACGATCAGGAAGTCGGCGCCTGAGGCCAGTATGCGCTTATAAGGAGTGGGTGCACGTTTTAGCTTGAGCGACAAACACGCTCCATACGCCAGAAGCAGTCTTCTTCACCTACGATGCTGAGCCCCATGCGCTGATAGAGCCTCCTGGCCGGGTTGGTCTTGAATACGGTCAAACGCAACAGTCCCAACGTTTGCGCCTTGAGCGCCATCTGCTCCAACACCCAGCCACCCGCGCCCAACCCGCGATACGCCTCGAGCAGATGCAACTCGCGAATATAGAGGGCCCGGCTGTCGCGGCTCAGGCTGATAAAACCCAAGACCCTGTCGTCCCGGCAAATCAGCCAGTTTTCCCGACCGGCCCAGGCAGTATCAAAGCCGTCGTTGGACCACCACAATCCGTACTGCACGTAGTAGCGGGCCATGGCCTCGTGGGTCAACTTCCGCGCAAAGGGAAGGTCCTGGTCCGTTGCAGCGCGCAGGTGAAAAGCCATTAGAGAGCCATCACGTGGCTGACCCACCCCCCGCCATCGCGACGGGCAATCAGCAACGCATCCCCCACGCCAGGTACAGCAGCAAGCAAACGGCCATTGGCGGCCCAGATCGCACTGCGACCGGCGCAGGCCCAGCCACCCGACGGGCCGCCATGATTGGCCATCAACACCAGCAGGCCATGTTCAGCGGCATAGCCTTGGAGCAGCGCACTGTCCGTGGCGTAGCCGCCCTCACTGATCAACACCCCGGCGGCATACACCGTGGCGCCCGCTCGCGCGGCGGTACGGGGATGGCTGGCATGGGAAAAATCTGCGCACACCGCCAGCGCAATCCGCTCATTCCCTCGCTCAAGTACTGCACCGCCCTGCCCTGGGACAAACACAGCCTCTTCGCCGGCATGCAGATGCTGCTTGGTGTAGACCGCCAGGGAGCCATCCGCTCCGAGCACCAACGCACCGATCAGCACGCCCGCCTCTGGCGTCAGTCGGATCGGCATCCCCACCACCGCCGTCAGTCGCAGCTCACGCGCCATCTCGCGCAGGGGCGCCAGCACCTTATCCCCCGGCGCAATCGCCAATTCAGCGGCCAGCGACGGCTCATACCCCGTCAACGACAACTCGGGGAACACCAGTAATTGCACACCCTGTTCCGCCGCCGCGCGCATAAATGCGAGGTGCCGTTCAATATTGGCCGGGACATCGCCCGCGATGGAAATGGATTGAGCAGCAGCAAGAGTGAAGGCAGTCATGGTCGCGTCCAAGCAATCAGTATCAAAGTGCAAACAGCATATCGGCACTCCCCCCATAGCCGTAAGTCCCCCACTGCAATAGAAATTACTGATTGAATCTGCCTGCGTGCCTCGAGTAAGCTCCCCCATACATTTGGAGACACACCATGTTGCAACTCACCCACACTCAGGTTTGCCCTGCTGCCAGCGCCCAGCGCTCGGTGTCGGCTACCCGTGTGAACGGTTCGAGTGCACTGGTCAGCTTTTATTTTGGGTATTGGTTTAGCCACTGGCGCGCCTGATACCTGAAATCGGCGCCCACTCACCAAGGGTCGCCTACCAGAGAAATCTAACCCCCGGTCGGCTCCCCGACCGGGGGTTTTGTTTTTTCAGGTCCCCATAAACTTTTCAACTTGATCAAGAACACTTAAAGGAATCCCGACATGAACTACGCCACCTATTACCGCTACGACATGTGCACTGCATGGCGATTTAGCCAGCTCCGCTCGGGACAGCCTGCCGCCTCCGATCGGTCACCTATCGGTGGCAAACCAACACACGTCGCCGATACGGCGAATTGTCGAACACCCCAGTAGGCCAAGCGCGCGGGAATAGCCCGCCGCTTGCCCAGGAAGCCTTGAATATGAACTCCTCCGTCGCCGCTCTGCCCCTCTCTGCCTTGAACAGTGCCAATGAAGCCCTGACCCAGCGCCTGCCCAGCTCGCTTGAGCTCAAGCACCAGTTGCCCCTCAGCCCGTTCCTCAACGAACAGATCCACGCCCACCGCCAAGCCGTGCGCGCCATCCTCAATGGCGAAGATTCACGCTTGCTGGTCATCGTCGGTCCGTGCTCGATCCATGACCCGGAATCGGCGATGGAATACGCCCGCAACCTGAAGAAGCTGGCCCTCGACGTCGGCGACCAGATGCTGCTGGTGATCCGCGCCTATGTCGAAAAACCCCGCACGACTATCGGCTGGAAAGGCCTGGCCTACGACCCTCGCCTGGATGGCAGCGATGACATGGCCGCCGGCCTGACCCTGTCCCGCGAGCTGATGCGCGAAATGCTGCGCCTGGGCCTGCCGGTCGCCACCGAGCTGCTGCAACCCATGGCCGCCGGCTACTTCGATGACCTGCTCAGTTGGGTGGCGATTGGCGCGCGTACCACGGAGTCGCAGATCCACCGCGAGATGGCCAGCGGCCTGGGCATGCCCGTGGGCTTCAAGAACGGCACCGATGGCGGCGTCGCGATTGCCTGTGACGCCATGCGCTCGGCGTCTCACCCGCACCGCCACTTCGGCGTCGACAGCCAAGGCCATCCGGCGATCATCCAGACCCCGGGCAACCCCGACACCCACCTGGTGCTGCGCGGCGGGCATCACGGGCCGAACTACGATGTGCAGAGCGTGGCGCGGGTAAGACACGACCTGGCCAAGTCCAAGGTCACCCCGCGGATCATGGTCGATTGCAGCCATGCCAACAGCAACAAGGACCCGCTGCGCCAACCGGCCGTGTTCAACGATGTGTTGGAGCAGCGCTTGCAGGGTGATACCTCGCTGATCGGCATGATGCTCGAAAGCCATTTGTTCGAAGGCTGCCAACCATTGAGCCCGCCGATGAAATACGGGGTGTCGGTGACCGATGGCTGCCTGGGCTGGACCGCCACCGAGCAGTTGCTGCGTGCGGCTGCCGAGCGCCTGCGCGCTTAAGGCTGATGGATCGAGGCGCTGCTGCCGCAGGTACAGCGCCTCATGAGAACCTGCGGCACACAGGCCATTCGTGACGTGCAGGCAAGAGTCCTTTTCGGCGTCGACGGTGTTTCCGACGCAACGACGAGGGGATACTCAACGCCATTGCCTACGGCCCTATTGGAGTTACCGATGTCTACCCTCACGCCAAAAGTCCCTGCCTTCGGCCTCGGCACCTTTCGCCTGCAAGGCCAGGTGGTGATCGATTCCGTCAGCACCGGCCTGGAACTGGGCTACCGTGTCATCGACACCGCGCAGATCTACGAGAATGAAGCGGACGTTGGCCGAGCCATCGCCGACAGCGGCATCCCGCGGGACGAGCTGTTTATCACCAGCAAGATCTGGATCGCCAACTTCGCTGAAGGCCAATTGATCCCAAGCCTCAAGGAAAGCCTGCGCAAGCTCAAGACCGATTACCTGGACCTGACCCTGATCCACTGGCCATCGCCAGAGAACCAGGTGCCCGTCACCGAATTCATGGGGCAGTTGCTGGAAGCCAAACGCCTGGGCCTGACGCGCCAGATCGGCATTTCCAACTTCACCATCGCCCTGATGAAGCAGGCCATCGCAGCCGTGGGTGCCGAGCACATCGCCACCAACCAGATCGAATTGCACCCTTATCTGCAAAACCGGCAGGTTGTGGATTTCGCAACCGCCAACGGTATCCAGATCACCTCCTACATGACCCTGGCCTACGGTGAAGTACTCAAGGATCCGGTGATCCAGCAGATTGCCGAGCGCCATCAGGCCACAGCGGCGCAGGTGAACCTGGCCTGGGCCATGCAATCGGGCTATGCGGTCATCCCGTCCTCAACCAAGCGTGCCAACCTGCAAAGCAACCTCAAGGCTCTGCAACTGACCTTGAGCGCTGCTGACATGGCGCACATTGCCGGGCTGGAACGGGGCCAGCGCTTGACCAGCCCCAAGGGCATCGCGCCGAAGTGGGACTAAACCCCCGCCACCGGTGTGCGGGATAACTCGCGCAGCCATGGCAACACCCGCAGGCCGGCAGTGGCCTCGGGTGGGTCGATGATGTCCATGAAGTGTTCGAGATTGACGTTGTCCGGCACGCCGGGCAGCCGCACCAGCACCGCCGGCGTTACGCCAGGGTGTGCCCCCACATCCAGGTGATCGTAGACCAATACATGGCGCACCTGGGGCTGGGGCCCACAGGCCTGGGCCGTCAGCCCCGCATTGATGATCAGCACGTCGAAGGGTTCGGCCGGGATGGCCGTGAGTATCTGGACTTCCTCGAAGGTTTGTACCGGCACGATCCGGTGGTACCCCAACTGATTGAGCATTTTTTCGATGTACAACCGTTGCAGGTGTTGTTCATCGGCAATCAGGATGGTCAGTGCTTTGTTCGGCATGGCAAACCCCTGGGCAGGCAGCGCTCGTCAGTGAGCGAGGCCCATTTTCCAGACATATCCCGAAGACAAAATCAGGCATGTTCCCCCTTCTTGTAGGAGTTCTCCCAAATCAACCGAATGGCCAGCTCCCGCAGTCAAGCCTGATTGCCATACCGGCTCAAGCTGTGATGCAACTGTTCGATGGCCGAAGCTACCGCCTCTACCGCAGCGTCCGATGCATCGTTGTCATGCCGCTCACACACGCTCTCCAATGTCTCGCAGCACGTGATCAACACCTGAGCCTTGACCATGCGCGCGCCCCCTTTAACGCGGTGAGCCAAGTCATGGAGCTTGGCGAAATCAGCCGGCGATTTCAGGGACGGCAACAGCGCACGGTCCTCCTCGAGGCTATTGAGCAACGGCGTCAGCAGCTCGTTGAGAGCATCCTTATCACCCTGCGTCAGCATGATCAGTGAACTTAAATCAAACGCCACTTCCACTTCATCCGTTAGCGCGCCAGCGGTCCGTGACGCCAAGGCCAGGCGTAAGTCCTCAAGCCCGGTCGGCTTGAACAGGCAACCGTCCATGCCTGCTTGCCGGCAGCGTTCGGCTTCCTGCGGCAAGGCATTGGCGGTGAACCCGAGGATCAGGCACGGCGCCAGCCCACGCTGGCGTTCCTGTGCACGAATATCACGCGCCAACGCGTAACCGTCCTTGAAGGGCATATTGCAATCGGTGATCACGCCGTCAAAATGCCCGGCCTGCCACAGTGAAAATCCTTGGGCGCCGTCCTCGGCCAAGGTGATGCGATGCCCCAGGAAACTCAGCTGTCGAGCCAGCAACAAGCGGTTGGCCGGGTAGTCATCCACCACCAGGATATTCAACCCGCGCGCTGGCGGAACGTGGGGGACCGGTACATTGGCAGGCACGGCCGAGGTCAGCGCCAGCGTCAACGTCACATCCACCCGCGTGCCCTTGCCCAGCACACTGCTCAAGTGCAATTGACCGCCCATCATCTCGCACAGGTTGCGACTGATCACCAACCCCAGGCCCGATCCGCTTCGCGCCGGCTGTTCGTTGTTGCTGCCCTGGATAAAGGGGTTGAACAAGCGCTGCTGATCTTCGGCACTGATGCCAATACCCGTGTCCTCCACCCACAACCGCAGGTGCAACTGGTCGTCGGTCAATACCGGTGCACCCTGGGCGCCCAGGCGCACCTGGCCGGAGGCGGTGAACTTGATCGCGTTACCCAACACATTGGACACCACCTGCTTGAAGCGCAGCGGGTCAACCAGCACCGGCCGGTCGATCAACGGGTCGAGTTCCACCTGCAGCACCAGGCCCTTGTCCCGCGCCAGCCCCTCAAACACCCGCGCCACTGAGGCCAGCAGTTCGTGCAGATTGTCCGGTTCCAGGCTCAGGGACAGGTGGCCGGATTCGATTCGCGCAATGTCGAGAATATCGCCGATCAACTCCAGCATGCTCCGGGACGCTACCGACGCAACCTCCAGCGCATCGCGGTCAGCCACGCCCTGCTCGGCGTTTTTCAGGGCCAGTTCGATCATGCCGATCACGGCATTCATAGGGGTACGGATCTCATGGCTCATGGTCGCCAGGAAGGTGGTCTTGGCACGGTTTGCGGCGTCGGCCTCCTCCTTGGCTTCCTGCAACTGCCCCAGCAAGCGCTGGCGCTCGCTGACATCCACCCAACCGGCGATCATGCCCACCACGCTGCCATTGCTGTCACGGTACGGGAGCATCCATTGGTAGATGGTCAACACCTCGCCGCCGGGCACCTTGAGCACGCGGTCATGAACCTGCGGCTCGCCCAACGCCATCAAACGCAAATAGTCGGCATGGAACGACTGGGCCTGGGGCGGGTTCCCCGTGTCGGTTTCCACCACGGTCTTACCGATGACGTCTTCCAACTTGAAGCCGAACACATCGAGGTAGGCATTGTTGCAGGCCATCAGGCGCCCCAGGCGATCGCGCACATAGATCGGGTGCGGCGTGCCGTCGATCAACACACTCATGAACCGCATCTGGTCGCTCAACGCACGCTCGGCCTGGGTGCGCTTGCGAATCAGGCTGCGCAGGTAGAACACCCATCCCAGGGTGACCAGCAGCAGCAGCGCGGCCAAGCCAAACCCCTGGAGGATGATGTTGCGGTGACGTATCCAGTAGTTGTCTTCGATGATGATCTCGCTGCGCCAATGGTTGGTCAGCTCGTCCATTTCTTCTGGAGTAATGCTCAATAACGCCTTGTCGAGGATCGAGTACAGCTCCAGTTGGCTGCGGTTGACCCCAAAGGCAATGCGTGCAGGCTCACTCCCGACAGTGCTGGTGATGCGCAGCCGCTTGCGGTAATTGCGGGCGATCATGTAGCGCGCGCTCATCAGTGAAACCGCAGTCGCATCGACGCTGCCGTTGACCACCAATTCCATGGCCTGCTCCGGGTTCTCCACGTCGACAAACCCGATGCCTGGGTAGTCCCGGCTGATTTGCCCGGCCAGGCTGTTGCCGCGAATAAGCGCCATGCGTTTGCCAGGCATATCTTCCAGGGTCACCAGATGCTCGTCGTGGGTGCGCACCACCAATACATAGGGACTGGACAGATAAGGGCGAGTAAAGCGGATCTTTTCGGACCGCTCGACACTGGGGGTGACGACCGCCAGCATGTCCACGCGACCGGCACTGGCCTGTTCAATTTGCCGCGGCAGCGAACTGCCCCGTTCCACATCAAACCTCAAGCCTGTACGCAGACTGATACGCGAGAGGACCTCGGAGCTCAATCCCTCGAATTGCTCTTGTTCGTTGAAAAAAGACAACGGCACGAATTTATCGAGCACCGCCACTTTCACCCGCGGGTGCTTCTCCAGCCAGCGCTGTTCACTTGCGCTCAAGCGCAGTTGCTCCGCCTCCAGGAACCCGCTGCCGCCGGCACTCCAACGGCGCAGGATTTCCATCTGCTGGTTGGCCGGAACGGCGGCCAGTGCGCTATTGATGATGCCCAACAGGCGGGTATTGTCCTTGGCGAATGCGAACCCGAAAGGGTTGACCTCCAATGCGGAGAAATCCGCCATGCGCACGTTATTAAGGTGGTTCTTGTTGATCAGGTAGCGGGTGCTGATGGCGTCACCCAGGTACACATCCGCCTGGCCGAACGCAACGGCGCCAATGGCTTCGAAGGTCGAGGCAAACAAGAGCAATCGCGCATCGGGGTAAAAGGCCTGGACGGCCTCGGGCTGCATGTAATGGTAGAGCATCGCCAGGCGCTTGCCGGCAAGGTCAGCCTTCAGCGCCTGGTTTTCTCCCGCACGCGTCACCAGCGCGGGTTGGTCATTGGCGTAGGATCGGGACAGCACCAGCTCCGGGTCGGCCGCCTCGAACCCGTTGGCCGATCCCACAAAATCCACGGCCCCGGTCTTCAGGGCTTCGATCACCTCATCACGGGTGTCGTAGCGCTTCACGTCGATGGTGATATTCAGCGCCTGGGCAACCAGTGCCGCAAAATCGGCCGTGATGCCCTCGAGCTCGTCATTGTTGCTCAAGTCAAAGGGCGCGTAGTCGGGGGCCGACACCCCCATCAGGAGCGTGCGGCGCTCGCGTAGCCAGCGCCAGTCGGCTTCGTCCAACACCACCGAGGGATTTTCAAGAGTGGAGTGACCCAGCAGTTTCAGATCGTGGGATTCCTCCAAGGCCATCACCGCCCAGGGCAACAGCCCCATCAGCAGGATGGCCGCGCGTTTCACCCGCCGGGAGGTGAGCATTTCAGATCAGATGATTGCGCTGGGCGAACTTGGACAGATGCACCACCGACGACATACGCAACTTCTCCTTGAGCCGCGTCTTGTACGTACTGATAGTCTTGTGGCTCAACAGCATATCCTCGGCAATATCCTTGTTGCCCAGGCCCAGGGCCAGCTTCTGCAGCACGGTCAATTCGCGATCGGATAACGCCTCCACCAACTCCTGCTCGGTCGATTGCAGGTCGTCGCGACGCACCGAACTGGTGGGCAGGCTGGGGAAGCAACTGTAGCCGGACCTGATCGCCCTGATCGCCTTTTGCAGCTCATCCAGTTCACCGGTCTTGGCAACAAAACCCATCGCTCCGGCGCGCATGCAGCGAGTGGAAAAAAACACCGCCAGATACGAGGTCAGCACCAGGATCCGGCAGGGCAACTCCAGCGCCTTGATCCGGCTGATCACCTCCAACCCACCGAGCTTGGGCATCGCCAGGTCGAGAATGACCAGGTCCGGACGTTCTTCGCGAGCAATCTGCATGGCATCAGCGCCATTACCCGCTTCGTAGATAGTATCGAAACCTTCCTGCCTCAACAGATACTTCACGGTAGCGCGTATAAAAGGGTGATCATCCACGATTAAAGCTTTGTTGCTCATAAGACTCCCCTGGGAAGATCAGTACGCTTACATATCACGCGAGACCCCACTACCTGTGAAAAGTAACAGTTCCGACAAGCGGCACTGATTACTCAGTCAAACACCTCAGGCAGTACAGGCCCCTCCTTTTGAAAAACACAGTAAACATGTGAAGCCACGCCTTGATTCCTGAACAGGCGCAAGCGCGCAACCTTAGCAACCGCGTGTTTTTGCCAATGAAGGGATAATCTCGACTAAATGTAGGACTTTTCCTCAGAACTCTCCAAAGCTACTCGGTGGTGCTGGGGCTCCAGAAGGCCTGCACCACCAGGGTCGACCTGGAAATTCGCGCCACCAGGGCGTCCAACTCGTCACCGTCTACCGAGGTCACCGCCAGTGTGGCTTCGATTTCAACTTCCTCAGTGCCGAACGGCCGCACATCGACATCGCTGGCCGGGTAGTTACAGCGCGCCAGTTCGGCTTCCAGCAACGCCAATACCGCGGTTTGCTGGGTGCGCCGGGCAATCACATAGAGGATGTTGGTGACCTCCGCCGACACCACATCCAGCGGTTGGCGGTTGATGTTATTGACGATGGGCCGCAGCAGCGTATTGGCCGCCAGCACAAACAGCGTGCCTAACAACGCTTCGAGGACCAGGTCGGCACCGGCGCACGCCCCCACCGCTGCCGACGCCCAGAGCGTGGCGGCGGTGTTGAGACCGCGCACATTGCCTTCTTCGCGCATGATCACGCCGGCCCCCAGAAAGCCGATGCCCGACACCACATACGCCACCACCCGCACGGCGCCTTCCGCACCGCCGAGGCGGTTGGCCATGTCGACGAAAATCGCCGCACCCACCGCCACCAGTACGTTGGTGCGCAGGCCCGCCGTGCGTTGGCGGTACTGGCGCTCGAAGCCGATCAGGCCACCGAGGATAAACGCGGCGGTGAGGCTGACCAGGGTATCGACCAGGGAGTTGAGGTTGATGTTGTCGATTGCTTGCATGGGAAACCGTCCCTGTTCACTGCCAGCCAAACTTACGGATGTAGTAGCCCTTCACCGCCTGGGTCAGCGCCATATACGCCAGCAGGATCACCGGCAGGAACACAAAGTACAGCGACGGCAGCGCCTGCAATTTGAAGTAATGCGCCAGCGGCCCCATCGGCAGGAAGATCCCCACGGCCATGATCACCGCGGTCATCACCATCAACGGCATCGCCGCGCGGCTTTGCAGGAACGGGATTTTCGGGGTGCGGATCATGTGCACGATCAGCGTCTGGGTCAGCAGCCCCACCACGAACCAGCCGGACTGGAACAGCGTCTGGTGGTCAGGGGTGTTGGCATCGAACACATACCACATGAGTGCGAACGTGGTGATGTCGAAAATCGAACTGATCGGCCCGAAAAACAGCATGAACCGCCCCACGTCCCCCGGCTGCCAGCGTTGTGGTTTGGCGAGCATGTCCTCGTCGACGTTATCGAACGGGATCGCGATCTGCGAGATGTCATACAGCAGGTTTTGCACCAGCAGGTGCATCGGCAGCATCGGCAGGAACGGGATAAACGCACTGGCCACCAGCACCGAGAACACGTTGCCGAAGTTGGAGCTGGCGGTCATCTTGATGTACTTGAGCATATTGGCGAAGGTGCGCCGGCCCTCCAGCACGCCCTCCTCCAGGATCATCAGGCTCTTTTCCAGCAGGATGATGTCGGCGGCTTCCTTGGCGATATCCACCGCGCTGTCCACAGAGATACCAATGTCTGCTGTACGCAGCGCCGGTGCATCGTTGATGCCGTCGCCCATAAAGCCCACCACATGCCCGTTGGCCTTGAGCAGGCGCACGATGCGTTCCTTGTGGCTGGGCGTCAGGCGGGCGAACACATTGGTGGTTTCCACGGCCTTGGCCAACTGGGCGTCGGTCATGTCCTCGATGTCGTTGCCCATCAACAGGCCTTGTTGCTCCAGGCCCACTTCACGGCAGATCTTGGCGGTGACCAGCTCGTTATCGCCGGTCAGCACTTTGACCGCCACACCATGGGCTTTCAGCGCCTTGAGAGCGGGCGCAGTGCTTTCCTTGGGCGGGTCGAGAAATGCGACGTAGCCGATCAGCGTGAGGTTGTTTTCATCCGCCAGGCTGTAAGTGTCGCGCCCCGGGGCCATCGGTTGCGCAGCCACGGCCACCACCCGCAGGCCTTCTTCGTTGAACGCGGCAGTGACCTGGCGAATGCGCGCCAGCAGGTCGTCGGTCAGCGCTTCGTTGACCTCGCCATGGCGCACGCTGTTGCACACCGAGAGGATCTCCTCCACCGCACCTTTGCAGATCAGCAGATGCGGCCGGCCCTGTTCGGCCACCACCACCGACATGCGGCGGCGGTTGAAGTCGAACGGGATTTCATCCACCTTCTGGAACGCGGTGCCGACCTTCAGTTCGCGATGCACCTCCACGTGCTCGAGCACCGCCACGTCCAGCAGGTTTTTCAGGCCGGTCTGGTAGTAGCTGTTGAGGTAAGCCATCTCCAGCACGTCGTCGGACTCCTCGCCCCACACGTCCACATGACGCGCCAGGAAAATCCGGTCCTGGGTCAGGGTGCCGGTCTTGTCGGTGCACAGCACATCCATCGCGCCAAAGTTCTGGATCGCATCCAGGCGCTTGACGATGACCTTCTTGCGCGACAGGAACACCGCGCCCTTGGCCAGGGTGGACGTGACGATCATCGGCAGCATTTCCGGGGTCAGGCCCACGGCAATCGACAGCGCGAACAGCAGCGCTTCGGTCCAGTCACCCTTGGTGAAACCGTTGATGAACAACACCAGCGGCGCCATCACGAACATAAAGCGGATCAACAACCAACTGACCTTGTTGACGCCGTGCTGGAACGAGGTGGTCGCACGGTCGGTGGCCGTCACGCGTTGGGCCAGCGCACCGAAATAGGTGCTGTTGCCGGTGGTCAGAATCACCGCCGTCGCGGCGCCGGACACCACGTTGGTGCCCATGAACAGGATGTTCTCCAGGTCCAGCGGGTTGCGGGTGTTGGTGTCGTGCTGCTGGGCGAACTTCTCCACCGGCATCGATTCCCCGGTCATCGCCGCCTGGCTGACGAACAGGTCCTTGGCGCTGAGCACGCGGCAGTCGGCGGGGATCATGTCACCGGCCGAGAGCACGATCAGGTCGCCTGGTACCAACTGCTTGATGGGCAATTCAATGCGCTTGGCATCATCCCGGCGCAGCACCGTGGCGGTGTTGCTCACCATGGCTTTCAAGGCATCGGCGGCCTTGTTGGACTTGGCCTCCTGCCAGAAGCGCAGCAGGGTCGAGAGCACCACCATGGAGAAAATCACCGTGGCGGCCTTCATGTCCTCGGTCAGCCAGGAGATCACCGCCAGCAAGGTCAGCAGCAGGTTGAACGGGTTCTTGTAGCAATGCCACAGGTGCACCCACCACGGCAGCGGCTGCTCGTGCTCGACTTCATTGAGGCCGTATTGCACGCGCAGGGCGTCGGCTTCCAGGCCGCTCAAGCCCTCGGCATGGCTGCCCAACGTACCGAGCAATTGCACGGCACTGCTGTTGGCCGCAACCACCAGGGTTTGCGCCAGGGTGGGCGGCACTTCGCGGCTGACGCTGGCATCGGTGACGGTTTCGAGCATCGCCAGGCGGCGGAAATGCCGGGCGATATGCCGGGTCCGCAGGAAGCCGGCGAAGAACTCTTTCAACAGAGTGAGGTTCATGGTGTGTTACTCCTGCGCGAGGAAAAAACCTTCGTGCAGGTACTGCCTGTCCCACCGCGCCCGCTTCATAGGCACAGTCAGCCCGGCCCGCCTGCCGTAAAAGGCAGCCGCGTCCGTAGCATCCCGAGGTTAACCGGGTGCTGGTCAGCGTCGATGAGAGGGATCGCACAGGGGCCAGGACTGGCCGCTGTCGGGATGCCGCTTCTCGCTAGGTGGCGAGACAACGGCATCGAAAAAATGCGCGTTATCTTGCCAAGTATGTGCCGGTTACCGAGACCGGCCGACAACTGTCACTCGAACAAGTACCCACTGAGGGTCTCCGCTATTGATGAAAACGCGCGAAGCTTACGCCCCGATTTAAGGAGAGTAAACCGTAGGAAAGTTTCCATATGGTGAATAAGAGGATTCTTCAGGGAGGGTTCAGGAACACCCATCCTGAAGCCGCCGATGCTTGAATGTGAGGTGGCAGGTTCGCCAGATCCCGTAGCAGCTGCCGAGCGCAAGCGAGGCTGCGTCAGCAGTTCGTCTGACACACCGCGAACGCAGCCTCGCTTGCGCTCGGCAGCTGCTACGTACGAGGTGGTGGGCCAGGTTTTTGCGAAATTAATCGTCCCGCGTCAGCACTTCCAACAACTCAATCTCAAAGCGCAGATTGCTGTTGGGCTTGATATGCGCGCCCATCGACCGTTCGCCATAGGCAAGGTGCGCCGGCACAAATAACCTGCGCACCCCGCCGACCTGCATGCCCATCAAACCCTGGTCCCAGCCCTTGATCACCCGCCCGGTGCCGATTACACACTGGAACGGCTTGCCCCGCTCCCAGGACGAATCGAAGACCGTGCCGTCTTCCAGGGTACCGGTGTACTGGGTGGTGATCAGTGCGCCCTTGACCACGGCTTTGCCGGTGCCTGGTCGGGTGTCGGTGATCTGGAGTTCGTCGGGGCTCATGGGGTTCTCGTTGAAGGCGTAAAGGCTGGGGTTTTCCCAGAATCGGTGGGGTTTGGCAAGTGCAGGAACAGTCGCAGCCGTGACATTTCCCTTTAACTTGCAGGACGTTTCCGAGAGAATCCCAAGCGCTTGCGCCGCTCAAATCACGTGGCTAGTCTTCGGCGGTCACTGCCAATTCAGTGACTCGGGGTTTGGTAGACCACGAGTGATTAGGCGCTAAGCGCCCCCTTCTGCAAGGCGCTTTTTTTCGGCCCTGCGTTATGGTGGCCGTGCGCAGGGCACCTTCGGGTGCACCGGGTCCTAATCACCGGTCTACCAATCTGCGTACGGTCACCACCCTAAGAATCGTTTGGTAGCGATGGTGGTGACATTCCAATTTAGATTAGGAGTTGAACCCATGGACAAACTCGTCCCCGCCCCACCCGCCCCAGAACTGCAATTCTTCACCACCACCCCAGACCTCAGCTTCGAAGACGCCCTGGCCCACGCCAGCAGTGTGCTGCGTTGCGCCGCCGTTGCCGCACAGACGGCAGGTGATCAACTGGACGGTCCTTCGCGCACGCTGGTGCTTTCGGTCATGCACTTGGTGGACATGGCCAGTGTGATGGTGGACCGGGCACTGGAGTGCGTGCGGCCGCACTAAACGCATAGTCGGTTTCTGTGGCGAGGGAGCTTGCTCCCGTTGGGCTGCGCAGCAGCCCATTGCTTAGCAACGACCTCTCTAACCTTAGGGCCTCACTGCTCGGCATGGTGTTTCAGCACAAACAGCTAAAGCAGCGTTAGAGAATTTAACTACAACGCAGCAGGAACCGTCCGACTTCTCCTCGAACATTTCGTCACCTCTTATAAACACCCAACCAACCCTGGTTGCATAACAATAAGAGGTCACCCCCTGGACTTGCCCCTACAAAACCGGACACCAACTCCCCGTCAAATTGATGCTGCTGCCAAGCGCCTGAACTCCCTCGGTGAGCGATAGTTCAAGGCGCTGTGCGGATGCTGCTCGTTGTAATGCTCGAAGGCAATTGCCAGGTTGCGCAGCGCCGTTTCTCGATCCGGCTTGGGCATGTGCGCAACGTAGTCACGTTTGATCGTCTTCACGAAGCTCTCGGCCATGCCGTTGCTCTGCGGGCTGCGCACCGGGGTGGTCACCGGCTGCAAACCGATCTGTCGAGCAAACAGGCGTGTCTGTTCGGCGGTGTACGCCGAGCCGTTGTCGCTTAGCCATTGAACCGGCGTTGCAGGCAGTTGATCACCGAAGCGTTTCTCTACGCTCTCCAGCATCAAGTCGCGGATGTCATCGCCGCTGTACCCGGTCGGACTCGCGACCCAGCCGATGGCTTCGCGGTCACAGCAATCCAGGGCGAAGGTCACGCTCAGTTTGGCGCCGTCCTCACAGCGGAACTCAAAGCCGTCCGAGCACCAACGCGTATCACTGGTTTGCACCGCAATACGACCCTCGTGCCGACGCGGCACGCCGGGCTGTTTGATGCGCCGCGCCAACAGCAGGTCGTGATCGCGCATGACCCGGTAAACCCGTTTCACATTGATCGCCGGCAGCGACTGGGTTTCACGGGCACGACGCAGCAATCCCCAAACACGACGGTAGCCATAGCTGGGCAGTTCGCTGATCTGTTGCTGGATTTCAACCACCAGATCAGCATCGTCCACAGGCCTGCGGCGCCGTACTTTGAGCGATACCGATTGCTTGATTCGAACCGTTAATTGCGAGCGCGCCACACCGAGACATTCGCTGACCAGCTTCACTGGTCGTCCCCCGGCAACAAGGGTGAGTGCGCAATCCATTTTCGCGACCGGGCGATCTCCACGGCCTCTTTGAGGATTTCTGCTTCCATCGTTTTCTTGCCCAGCATCCGTTGCAGTTCACGGATCTGCTTGAGCGCATCGCTCAACTCCGAGGCGGGCACAACGGCTTCACCGGCACTGACCGCCGACAGACTGCCGTCCTGATATAACTTGCGCCATAGGAACAGCTGGTTGGCATTGATGCCGTTGCGTCGAGCGACCACCGAAACGCTTTGCCCTGGCTCAAGACTCTCGCGAACCATGGCCAGTTTTTGCTCCGGGCTCCAGCGGCGCCGCCGCTCCTGGCCCAAAAGCTCCCCACTCTTGTCGTTGCTATTAGTCATAAACATAACCGTTTGCCTATCCCTTATCGTAAGGGGGAAACGGTGTCCTGTCTTTCATGGGGCTCGTTCA
>NZ_CVTH01000073.1:0-49255 GCF_900005955.1 Pseudomonas sp. 8 R 14
CCGACCATGCAGGTCACCAACTGGTCGTGGGTCAACGCGCTCATGTCGTCGAAGGTGCGCACGTAACGGCCGTCCTTGAACACCGTGACCGCGTTGCAGATGCGGAACACCTCTTCCATGCGGTGCGACACGTAGAGCACCACTTTGCCCTCGTCCCGCAGGCGCGTAATGATCGCCATCAAGCGGTCGATCTCCCGCGCCGACAGGCTGCTGGTCGGTTCGTCGAAGGCAATCACATGGGCGCCACGGGACAGCGCCTTGGCAATTTCCACCAGTTGGCGCTGGCCCAGGGACAGGCGCCCGAGTTTTTCCTCGGGGTCGATTTCATCCGCCAGGCCCTTGAGGCAAGCCAGGGCCTGCTTGCGCAACAGGCCCCGGTTGACCACGCCGAAGCGCGAGGGCAAATGCCCGAGGAACAGGTTTTCGGCGACGGTCATTTCCGGCACCAGGTGCAGCTCCTGGTGGATCACCGCTACGCCGCTGGCGATGCTGTCGGCGGCGCATTTGAACGCCATGGTCTGCGCGCCGATCTGCACCGTGCCGCTGCTGGGAATATAGGCGCCGCCGAGGATCTTCAGCAGCGTCGACTTGCCCGCACCGTTCTCGCCCATCAGGGCGTGCACCTGCCCCGGGTGGGCGGTGAAGCTGATGCCGTCCAGCGCCTTGACCCCGGGAAAGGTTTTGCCGATAGCGTCGAAACGCAGGGCCGCCGCCGTCATTTCCACAGCCCGATCTTGGTCAGTTCTTCCTGGAAGTTGGCGCGGGTGATCAGGGTCACTTCATCCATGGCCGTGTATTTAGGCGGCTCAGTGCCTTTGGTGACCCACTCGTACATCATCAGCGCAGTGTTGTAGCCTTCGATGTGCGGGCTTGGCAGCATCGAGCCGAAGAAGCCGCTGTTGGCTTTCTTCAATTCGCCGATGGCGTCGGTGCCATTGATGCCGATACCGATCACGTTGGCGGCGGCGAAACCGGCGCTTTCAGTGGCGCGCACGCCGCCGAGCACGGTGTTGTCGTTCATGCCGCCGATGATCAGGTTTTTCGCGCCGCTGGGCAGCTTGACCAGGGCCGAGTTGGTGGCGTCCATGCTGCCGGGGACGTCGAGGGTTTTCAGCGCGGCGGTGAGGATGTGGTCCTTGGGAATGCCGGCTTCTTCCAGGGATTTGATCGAGCCATCGGTGCGTTTTTTGCCGGTGTCGAGTTCATTGAAGGTGTTGATCACCGCGTAGGTGTCCTTCCAGTCCCAACCGCGTTTTTTCGCTTCGGCGGCCATGGCGGCACCTTGTTTCTGGCCCACTTCAAACGCGGCCATGCCCAGGTACGGCACGTCCTCCATGAAGTTGCCCTTGGCGTCGACAAAGCGATCATCCACGGCAATCACTTTCAGGCCATTGGCCTTGGCCTTGGCGACGATGGCCGGGCCCAGGGACACATCCGGCGGGCAGATCACAAAGCCCTTGGCGCCGTTGGCGGCCAGGCTGTCGATGGCCGAGAGGGTTTTCTCGCCATCGGGCACGGCGATCTTGATCACGGTAAAGCCATGTTCCTTGCCGGCTTTTTCGGCAAAGGCCCATTCGGTCTGGAACCACGGCTCCTCGGCCTGCTTGACCAGGAAGCCGATTTTCACTTCCTCGGCAAATGCGAAAGTACTGAGGCCGCTGAGCACGGCGGCAGCTGCCAGTACGCGTATTGCTTTTTTCATGAACGGCACCTCTTGTTGTTATTGGGAGTGGCAAGTTCTAGTCGTGGTACATCACCGACCGCCCGCCATCGATCATCAGGCAGGTGGCATTGATAAAGGGCGCCTCGTCGGTCGCCAGGAACAGCGCCGTCATCGCCACCTCGATGGGCTGGCCGATGCGCTTGGGCGGGTGCAGGTCGAACGCACGCTGGCGTTCGGCGTGGGGGTCGGGGAAACCGTTCCAGTAGTCGACGTTGAGCTGGGTCTCGATATAGCCCGGGGCGATGGCATTCACGCGGATGCCCTTGGGCGCGTATTCGATGCCAAGGGCGCGGGTAAGGCCGAGCAGGCCGTGCTTGGCCACGGGGTAAGGGAAGCAGCCGGGAATGATGTGGCTGGAATGGGTGGAGGCGATATTGATGATGTTGCCGATGCCCTGCTCGATCATGTGTGGCAGCACCGTGCGGCAGCCGTACCAGGCGCCGTCGAGGTCGATGGCGAAGCAACGGCGCCAGTCTTCGTCGCTCATCTCCAGCGGGTCGCGGAACACGTTGACCCCGGCGCAATTGACCAGCACATCCACCCGGCCGAAGCGCTCAATGGCCACATTGACCAACGCCAGCCATTGCGCTTTGGAGGTGATATCGACGGGTTGGGCGTAGATCTCGGCGCCGCGTTCGCGCCAGTGGGCAGCGACTTTCTCGACCTTTTCGCCCTGGATATCGGCGATCACCAGGCGCGCCTGCTGGGCCTGGAAACACGCGACGATCGCCTCACCAATGCCCTGAGCGGCGCCGGTGATGATCACCACCTTGTTCTTCAGGCGCTCGCCGTAGGTTGGCTCGGGCACAGCGGGTAATGACAACGGTTGGGCCTGCATCGCGTCACCTGTTTTATTTTTGGCAGTGAGTGCTGATGCAGACGACTATAAACCCATCATTTGAAACATCTCAATATATAAATTTGCATCCCACATAGTGAGCAAAATCAAAAAATAATGTGGGAGGAGGCTTGCTCCCGATAGCGGCACGTCAGCTACAGAAAGGCTGACTGATTCACCGCTATCGGGAGCAAGCCCCCTCCCACATTTGATCTACAGTGTGTTCAAGAAGGTGGCTTCAGCCGAGAGCAAAATCCCGCAGCGCATCACCTTCCATGCGATAGCGCACCCACTCCTCCTGCGGCTGGGCGCCGATGGATTTATAAAAGGCAATCGCCGGCTCGTTCCAGTCCAGCACGCTCCACTCGAAGCGCGCGCAACCGTTATCAAAGGCAATCTTCGCCAAATGACGCAACAGCTTCTTGCCCGCCCCGCCGCCACGCTGTTCCGGGTTGATGTACAGGTCTTCCAGGTACAGGCAGTTGCTGCCCAGCCACGTGGAATAGCTGAAAAAGAACACCGCAAACCCAATCGGCAAACCATCCCGCGAGCAGATCAGGCCATGGGCCGTGGCGCCCTCGCTGAACAGGCTGCGCTGGATGTCCACCACGCTGGCGATCACTTCATGCCGGGCTTTCTCGTACTCGGCGAGTTCGGTGATGAAAGTCAGGATCTGCGCAGCATCGCTGGGCACGGCGGGGCGAATCTCGATGGTCATGGGCGAGCCTTGGCAATTTCAAAGCACACATACTAAGGCGCTTTGATGACTGATTGCAGTGCAATTTATGGGGAACCCGGCAGCCGACACACAAAATCTTACAGGTGCCACGGCACCGTTCGTCGCCACCCAGGCACGATCATCAAGGCACAACTGACCAATAGAGGGTAAGGACATCAATCATATGGAGACACCCTCATGAAGCATTCCAAGTTTGCCGCCCTCGCATTTGCCGGCCTGTTGTCTTCGGTTTCGCTGAGTGGTTTCGCTGCCACGTCGTCCACCGGTCCTACCAACCCGGACGCCACCACCGAATCGCAGAAATCCATGGGCACCGGCCTGGACACCAACGGCGGCGCGGTCATCGATAACACCAATGGTGCCGACCCGCATACCCAGGGCCACGATACCCAACGCCAGGCTCCCGCTGCCGTCGGCAACGGCAAAATGGGCCCTTCGGTGAATGAGCCGAAGATCAATAAAGGCGATGACTCGAACCTGCCGGGCGCGCCGAAACAGCCTGCGCCTTAACGCTTCACACAATCGCAACACCCGATCATTCCCCAATGAAGAGGTACGCATGAACGTCGATAAAGACCTTGAAAAAGAAGTCCTCACCCGCCTGCTGCACGCTCATCCCCAGGGGCTGGGCAAGGAGGTGCTGGATAACTACCGCGGAGAGAAAGTGGTCGCCAGTGCGTTGGCATTTCTGCAGGACCGCGGGTTGATCAAGGATGGGCATGTGACCACCGACGACGCCGGTGAATACTCGCTGAATCTGCCGATCAAGTTGACGGCGTCGGGTGTGGACGAGGCGCGCAAACTCGAAGGTGAGACGCGCCAGTAGTCCTCATGTAAAACCCAATGTGAGAGGGAGTAAGCCTTCCTCTCACATGCTTGGCCTATGTTCAGTCAGTAAGTAATGCGTCGACTTCAGCGGTGCCTGGGGAAGTTGCCGGGCCCCAACGCGTCACCGCCAGGGCCGCCGCTGCGTTCGCCCGCTGTGCTGCCGCAGCAGGTTTCAACCCAGCCGCCAACCCCGCAATAAACACGCCCGCATGCGCATCGCCCGCGCCATTGCTATCCACCGCCTGCACCTTGAAGCCCGGCACATGCTCGATCTGACCCGCACGCCCCACCCAGCAGCCATTCGGCCCGTCCCGCACCACCAGCAGCGTCTCGGCGGGCAGGTGCTGACTGAGCGCGGGCAACGCGGCGGCGATGCTCGCCGCACCGGTGAACGCCAAGGCTTCAGGACCATTGCTGGTCCAGATATCGATACGTGGCAACAGCGCACCCATCAAGGCCGAATCCGGCGCTTTGACCAGCGGCCCCGGATCGAACACCACCACGACTTCCCGGGGCAGTGCCAGCAGCCAGTCGATCAGCGCCTGGGCCTTGCCTTCCAGGAGCAGGCTGTAGCCACTGACATAGACGTAGTCGTCGACACGCGGTACGACGGTGGTCAAATCCTCCTGGCTGAGTTCACCTTCGACGCCGATATGGGAAATGAACGTGCGCTCGGTAGTGGCTTCGGTCAGGGACACGCACAAGCCAGTGTCCTTTGCGCTGCTGGCCGCCAGGGCCATGTCAATGCCCTCGGCCTGCATCGCTGCGCGGGCCAGGTCGCCGAAGCGGCCAGTGCCGTGACGGCCCAGATAGACCACCGGCAAGCCATTGCGCCGCGCCGCCGCCATCACATTGAAGCCCCCGCCGGCTTCGAAGCTGGCGGACTTGGCCAGCACGTCGCCGCCGGTCGCAGGCAAGGTGTCGAGGGCCATGACCAGGTCGACGATGACCTGGCCGGTGTGCAGCAATCTAGACATTAGGGCTCTCTACCAACGCCGGACGACGGTCAGCCGCGCCGCCCAGTACCGCATAAATCCCACCGGCGACCAGGAAAGTGACGATCCAGCCCAGGCCATTGTGGCCCAGCCAGGAGTCGGACAACGGCCCGGCGAACCAGATGTTCTCGGCAGTGGTGCCAATGGTGGTGAAGCTGAAACCCAGCACGATGGCCACGGCCCAGGCGCCGAAGGCACGCCATTCCACACCGCCGCGATACCAGTAGGCGCTGCTTGGGCTCACGTCCAGCAGGTCCTTGGGGCTGTAGTAGTGACGATGGATCAGGTCGACCACAAAGATCCCCACCCACGCGGTGATCGGCACCGCCAGCAACGAGATGAAGGTGATGAACGGGCCGTAGAAACTGTCGGCGATCAGCATGAAGTAGATGGAACCGGCGAAGATCGCCACGATGTCGACGATCACCGCATGCACGCGCTTGACCTTCAGGCCAAGGGTCAAGGTGGTCAGGCCGGCCGAATACACCGACAGGTTGTTCGACAGCAGCAGCCCGCCAAACGCGGTGATCAGGTACGGCACCGCCATCCAGGTGGGCAGCATGTCGCGGATCGCGATGATCGGGTCAGTGGCCGCGGCCAGGTCGTTGTTGCCAACCGACAGCAGGCCGCCGAGGGTAATCAGCAACACCAACGGAATGCCCGCACCAAATGCCGCCGACGCCACCAGGCGCACGGCCGTGACGCTGCGGTGCTGGTAGCGCGACATGTCGGCACCGGCGTTGGCCCAGCCGATACCGGTACCGGCGGCCATGGTGCCGATGCCGATGATCATCGCGCTCAGGGGAGCCGGGGTGGCGTTGAACACCGCACTCCAGTCGATGGTGGCGCAGAGGAAACCGCCCACCAGGATATTCAACGCGCCGAACACGTAGGTGGCCCACTTCTGGATCACCAGCAAGGTGGCGTGGCCCAGGCCCGATACGGCCAAGGTCAGCAACACGAACATGCCGATGAAGATCAGGGTGAGGACCGGTGCGCTTTTCGCCTCCACCGCAGAGCCGAACAGAATCGAACACAACGACAGCAACACGAAGGCCGCCGTGGTGGTGTTGACGGTTTCCCAGCCCAGGCGCGACATCAACGACACCAGCGTCGGGCCGATATTGCCGCGCACGCCGAAGATGGCGCGGGACAAGGTCAGGCTGGGGGCACGGCCGCGACGGCCGGCGATGGAGATGATGCCCACCACGGCGAACGAGCCCGCGGCGCCGAGGATCGCGACGATGATCGCCTGCCAGATGGCCAGGCCGCGAAACGCCACGAGGGTGGCGCCGAGGGGCAGGCCGAGGATGCTGATATTGGCGGCGAACCACACCCAGAACAGTTGCAGTGGATGGCCGTTGCACTCGCCTTCAGGGACCGGTTCGATACCGCGGGTTTCCAATTGCCCGGCGCTTTGGCCGGAAGAAGTGCTGCTCATGAGTGGTGCTCCTGGTGCCTGTATTGTTGTGGTTGTGGCGGATACGCGGTCTTCCTGACTCAGCGCAATGCGAGCAAGCCTTGAACCAGCGGCTGCAGATCGAGGCCGTTGACCTGCTTGACCTGTTTGATCATCGATTCGGGCCAGCACTGCAGGCCGAGGCAGGCACCGAGCATCGCGCCGAGCATCGCGGCAATCGTGTCGGTATCGCCGCCCAGGCTGGCGGCCAGGCAAAGGGCTTCGAACGCGTTCATGGCCCCCACCGCCACTTGCTGGGCGAGGGCAAACGACACCACCACCGACTCCTGGGAGGCGACGGAGGTGCCAATCAATTCATACAGCAGGTCGGCGAACAGGGCTGTGTCGCCGCTGCCGACGCTCAGGGTGCGCGCCCAACTGATACGGGTGGAGATGCGCGCGCCGGCAATCCAATGGCCATGGCCTTCCGCCTGTTGAGCCACCTGGGTGCCGATATTCAAGGCTTCACCCAAGTCCACACCGTTGATGCCCGCGGACACCACCGCCGCCACTGCCGCGGCGCTGGAGATGCCCAGGTTGGTGTTGTGGGTGACCTGGCAGGCCTGGATCACCGCCTGGATAAATCGCGCCGGGTCGCTGACATCGGCGGCGATTCCCACTGGGGTGATGCGCATGGCGGCGCCATTGGTGGTGCCGTAGCGCCCGGATTCTTCCGGGGTATGGCCGTTGAGGATCATATCGATTGCACGCTTGGTCGACGGGCCGAGCAGATCCTGGGAGCCCTTGGCGCGCATCACCGCTTCCCAATCGATCAGGCGCCGGGCGAGCACGGCGGGGTCGATCTTGCCTCGGCCCTCGACCAGCAGCTCACCGACCAGGATCGCTTGCTCGGTGTCATCGGTGATGGAGCCCGCCGGCATATTGGGCGCGATGGGTTGGTCGGCGTCGGCATCTTCCAGGCCGGTAATGGCACCAAAGCGCTGTTGCACTTGCTCACGGCTCAGGGATTGGGTGGGCATGCCCAGGGCATCGCCCAACGCCAGGCCGTAGAAAGCGCCGAGGGCGCGGGTATTGGGGGTCATTTTGAAGATCCAAACTGCAGGTGCAGGCGAAAGTGCAGAGGGTCGAGCAGGCTTTCGACGTACTCCATGAAGCGCTCGCGGCGATCGTAGGTGGTGCGCGAGGCCTTGAGGAACACCGTGCCCACCGGGCGGCCAAGCAACTCGGCGTCTTCATCGCTGAGGGGCTCGGCGCCGATCCATTGGTCACCTTCGGCACCGACGTAACCGTAGGCTGCCAGGGTGATGGTCAGGGAATTATCGATCAGCCCAACGCGCGGCAGGCTTTCCAGGCCACCGGACGCGGGCATCAGCGAGCGCTCAAGGGAAACGGCCGTGCCATCAGTCGTGCGGCGACGGCGGTCGAGGGCGATAAATTGGTCGGTGCCGAAGCGACTGAACAGATCGGCGCGCGTCACCGCTTCCAGGCGCAGAATATCGGTGGTCACCAGGGCCCCGGTGTCCGCCAGGGCCTGGGCCCAACCGCTGGTTTGATCCAGCGCCATGCCATCAAATGTGACGATGGAGCCCACGCCGCTCTGGGTCGCGATGTAATTGCGCCTTTTGAGTTCGGCGAGGGCTTCACGCAGCGTGCCCCGGCTGACCGCAAACTCTTCAGCCAGTTGATGCTCGCCCGGCAACAGGAAACCGTCGGCCATCACCCCTCCCTCGATACGGCGGATGAGCTCGTCGACGACGCGTTTTTTCTTATCAAATCGGACATGTCTAATCATGTACAAATTGATAACCGAAAGCGGCCATTTGCAGCAAGCGAATTATTTCAGGGAGATGAAAAAACCGGTCTCACGGCTCCAGGCCAATACGGAAAAACTCGCCGCCGCTCCATACGCCAAGCCAGTTCTGACCCTTGATCGGGCGACTCACTGCCAACTCCACCAATTGGTAGAACACATTGCGATGCACCAGGGCTTCGAGGTTGGTACGCACGCGCAGATAGGGGGACGGTTCCTGGGTGACGGGATCGATCACCACCCGCAGTGGATGCTCAATATCGGCTGCAACCTGCTCGTCGACGTTGGTGGTGAAACGCAGCACCTGGCTTTCGCCCTGCCCTTCGACGTCGAGAGTAACCGCGACAAAGGGCGCATCATCGACGGTGATACCGACTTTTTCCACTGGGGTGATCAGGAAGTAATCATCGCCATCTCGGCGGATGATAGTAGAGAACAATTTGACCATCGGCTTACGCCCGATCGGCGTGCCCTGGTAGAACCAGGTGCCGTCACGGGCGATGCGCATGTCGATGTTGCCGCAGAAATCCGGGTTCCACAGATGCACCGGCGCCGGTCCCTTGCCCTTGGGCAACTGAGCCAACAGATCGTTGGCCTTGGCGGAATCGGTCATGGTGTTCTCCTTGGTGTTACTGATCGCCCATGCCCAACAGGCCTCGGGCGTACTGCGCCAAGGGGCGGGCAATCAGGTCTTCTGGCTTGTTGTCGTGGAACGTCAGTAAACCGCCACGACTGCGAATACGTGCAGTATCAATCAAATACTGGGTGCTGGTCTCGATCAACATGATCTGGATTACCCCGTTGTCCAGGCCAAGCCGGTCCAGCGCCTCTTGATCAGCCCATTCGTCGGCGTTGCCGATACGGTCATCGGCCTTGGCGAAACGGCAGTACAGCAGGTAGTGGGCACCCGCCGCACGGGCCTCGGCCATCGCCTGCTCCAGGCCTTCCGGCTGACGAGCACGACGCACCATGGGGAAGTATTCGACGAAACCGTTGAAGGCTTCCTCGGCCACCACATTCGGCCGCGGGTAGGCGCTGCCGGGCGGTACAAATGCACCCTGGGCGATAAAGACAAAGGAATCCGGCTGTATGCGCACCGAGGCGGTACGACGAGTGTCGCTGTGGTCCAGCAACCCGGCGTCGCTCATCTGATAACGGGTGCCTTCGGCCATATCGCTGACGGTCATGCAACCACTCAGCGTCAACGACGCCAGCAACAAAACCAGACTACGCATCCTAATCCTCCAGAAGCCGGTGACGGAAAACCGGCGAATGGACACGAGATGCAGAATCCGCGCCATTTGGAAACAACGCAGAACTAAATGTGGGAGGGGGCTTGCTCCCTCCCACATTGGATGATGTCTAATCTTGGGAAAGCATTATCCGCCAATGATCTTCATGATCGTCGCACCGCCGGAGAAGGCCACTTCCTGCTTATCGCCCAAGGCCTTCATCAGCAGGCCTTGCAGGGCCGGCAGCGCCTGGTGGCGAGGCTTGTCCAACAGGTCGCCGACATAGTGACGGTTGCTCGACGACAGGCAGCCATGCAGCCAGCCGGTCGACGACAAGCGCAGCCGTGAACAGGTGCGGCAGAACGGTACGCTTTCGTTGGCGATCACGCCGAAGAAGCCTTTGCCCGGCACTTCGTAGCGTACCGCCGTGGCGTCCACGGGAGCGTTGGCTTGCAGGTATTCGTGGTGTTCGCCGATCAGGCCGAGCAGTTGTTGCAGGCTGACGAACTGCTGCAGGAATGCATTGGAGTCCTTGGCCAGGTGGCCCATGCGCATCAACTCGATAAAACGCAGCTCGTAGCCACGCTCCAGACAGTAGTCGAGCAGCGGCATCACCTGGTCGAGGTTCTGGCCGCGCAACGGCACCATGTTGACCTTGATCTTGATCCCGGCAGCACGCGCCTGGTCCATGCCATCGAGCACGGTCGCCAGGTCGCCGCCACGGGCGATGCTGCGAAAGGCGCCGGCATCCAGGGTATCGAGGGAGACGTTGATACGCCGAATCCCCGCATCCACCAGCAGCGGCAGTTTGCGCGCCAGCAACTGGCCGTTGGTGGTCAGGCTGATGTCGCTGAGGCCCATGCCGCCCACGGCGCCCATGAAGGCTTCCAGCTTGGGGCTGACCAGCGGCTCGCCACCGGTGATGCGCAAGCGCTCGATGCCTGCCGCCTCGATCAGGTAGGCCACGCCACGGGCCATGGCCTCGGCCGAGAGTTCGTCCTGGGCAGCCACCAGCCGCTTGCCGTTCGGCACGCAGTAGGTACACGCGTAATTGCAGGCTGAGGTCAGGCTGATCCGCAAATTGCGAAAACGCCTGCCTTGACGATCAACGATCATGGATCACTCCGGCAGAGGATGATTCGGGCGTGCTAAAAACTGACTGATAAATCAGCTTTTAGCAATATCCTTGCCTGAGTATATTCCTGGGTTACTGCGCCTGGCAGCAAATCATTACGTGGCCGGGGTTTCGACGGGGGCCGCTTCAACCAGTGCCGGCTCGGAGCTGTGCTTGCGCTTGTTGCCCATGCGCACACCGATATCCATCAGGAACTGGAAGAAACCTTCCTGGTCTTCCAGCACATTGCTCCAGAACGGCGAGTGGTACAGTGCCACGGCGCCGTGCACCAAGGCCCAGGCGGCGCAGTAGTGGAAATACGGCGGTACGTCTTCAAGCTTGCCTTCGCTGATGCGGCCCTTGATCAGCAGGGTCAGGCGCTCGAAGTTCGAGGCGCGGATCTTGTGCAGCTCCTCGACCATCTCCGGCACTTGATGGCCCTTGACCACCTTCTCTTCCAGGCGGTCGAACAGGCGGTAGCGCTGCGGGTCGCGCATGCGGAACTCGAAGTAGGCGCGGGACAGCGCTTCCTTGTCCTTGTCGACATCGGCCGAATGCAGCAGCTCGTTCAAGTCGCGCTCGTAGTCGAGCATCAGGCGCAGGTAGATCTCGGCCTTGGACTTGAAGTGCTTGTAGATCGTGCCTTTGCCGATACCCACGGCATCCGCGATCATCTCGACGGTGACGCTGTCTTCGCCTTGTTCGAGGAACAACTTGAGTGCGGTGTCGAGAATTTCCTGCTCACGGCGGCGAAACTCACGGACCTTACGGGGTTCTTTGTGCATGAGGAAGAGGTCTGCAAAGGTCGGAATAGGGAGGGCTGCGCAGGGCCACGAATACATGGCGATACGATTTACCCAGTGCGAGGGATTATCCCGACTGAACGGTCGTTGGGCAACGTCTATGTGAACCCGCCCTGCACTTTACTTTCAAGGCGCCAACGTTTTCATGCCTATCAGTCAGAAATAATACGCAACAACTGCACCCGTGCATCTGCCCAATGAGAACTCAAGCGAAGCGCATGTATTCCAAATCTGTTTAAAAAACGATCAGTCGCGACTGGACTGAATCAGATACTGATCAATACTTGAACTGTCGGCGTGACATCTCCCCCAAGTGAAGCACCGACCTGGGTACCGACGGACTGTGTGCCCTTGTTTTACTCCTAATGGTCTTAACCCGGATTCACCCCCCAGAACCCGGGTTTTTTTTGCCTGCGATTCAGTCGTGTCATGCGGCGACGTGGGCCAGCGGGAACAGGCGCTTGAAGTTCTCGGTGGTCTGCTCGGCAAAGCGCTCATAGGACTCACCGCGCAGCATCGCCAGGTAGTCCGCCACATCCCGTACATATTCGGGCAGGTTCGGTTTGCCACGATGGGGAATCGGCGCCAGGTACGGCGAATCGGTTTCCACCAGCAGGCGGTCGGCTGGCACTTGGCGCGCCACGTCGCGCAGGGCATCGGCATTGCGGAAAGTGACAATGCCCGACAGGGAAATATAGAAGCCCAGGTCGAGCGCTGCCCTGGCCATGTCCCAATCCTCGGTAAAGCAATGCAACACGCCGGCCTGGGGCAACGCGGCTTCGCGCAACAGGGCCAGGGTGTCGGCACGGGCGCCGCGGGTGTGGACAATCACCGGTTTGCCGGTTTGCCGGGCGGCCTGCAAATGCAGGCGAAACGAGGCCTGCTGCAACTCGGCGGCTTCCGGCTCGTAATGGTAGTCCAGGCCGGTTTCGCCAATGGCCACCACGCGCGGGTGATTGAGTTCGCCCAGCAGCCAGTCGAGGGCCGGGGCTTCGCCGGGCTTGAGGTCCAGCGGGTGGATACCCACCGAGCAATCCACATCGGCATAACGCTCAGCCAAGGCTTTGACGTCGGCAGCATTTTCGGCGCTGACGCCAATGCACAGGAAATGCCCTACCCCACGCTGGCGTGCAGCGTCGAGGGCAGCATCCAGGGAGCCGCCATGCTGGGCAAGGTCGAGGCGATCAAGGTGGCAATGGGAATCTACAAGCATAGGAAATTACGACTTAGGTCACGGAAAGTGTCTGGCCAACGATACACCCGTCGGCCAAGGAAATTAACGGCGGCCGAGCAAGCCAACCCACTGCACCAGCAGCGCTTCAAGCAACAGCACGCGGTTGAGGTTGGCCTTGCCGAGCACCTTCTGGCGCTGGGCGAGGATCCAGTCCTGGATAGTCAGCACCTTGTCCTGGGCACTTTTCTGCGCGAGGTATTGCACCACCTTGCGCATGTCCGGCAGGCCCAGGCCGTTTTCATCCTGGGTCAACTGGTAGCGCAGGATCAGGCTCGACCAATCACAGAACCAGTCGAACAGCAGCAGCAAGGGAATGTCCTTCCAGGCGCTTTCAGCCAACTGGGTGGCGGACAGCTCTTGCTTGAGCAGTTTTTTCACCCCATCCACAACCAGGGCGCGTTGCTCACGTACGCCCTGGGCTTGCAGCTTGACGGCCGCCAGCGGGGAACCGGCCGCCAGGGTCAGCAACTCGATCCGCTCCTCTGCGGAGCAATCCGGCAGCGCCTTCGCCAGCCATTGCAGGCTCATGGCTTCGCTGGGCAACGGGCAGGCCTGCTGTACACAACGGCTGCGAATGGTCGGCAACAAGCGGCTGGACTGGTGGCTCACCAGCAACAGCACCGTGTCGCCGGAGGGTTCTTCCAGGCTCTTGAGCAAGGCATTGGCGGCGTTGATGTTCATCGCCTCCACCGGCTCGATCAGCACCACCTTGCGCCCGCCCATCTGCGCGGTCTGCACCACGAAACTGACGAGGTCACGCACCTGGTCGACCTTGATCGCCTTATCGGCCTCCTCGGGTTCGAGCAGGTAGTTGTCCGGGTGGCTGCCGGCCTTGAGCAACAGGCAGGATTTGCACGCGCCGCAGGCTTCAAGGTTGACCGGGCGCTGGCACAGCAGGCTGGCCATGAGTCGCTCAGCCAGATCGCGCTTACCAATCCCGATCGGCCCATGCAGCAGATAGGCGTGGGCGTGCTGGGCACGGCCGGCCAAATGCTGCCAGAGACTGTCCTGCCATGGGTAGGCTTCAGCCACGGGCGCGCTCCAACAGCTTGGGTAACAGGGCGTCGATGGCCTGCTGCACCTGCGTCAACGGCTGGGCCGCGTCCAGCAGGTGGTAGCGCGCCGGTTCAGCCTGGGCGCGCTTGAGAAACGCGCTGCGCACAGCATCGAAAAACCCCTGGCCTTCCAGTTCGAAACGGTCGAGACGCCCACGGGCGCTGGCGCGGGCCATGCCCACTGCCACCGGCAGGTCGAACAACAGGGTCAGGTCGGGACGTAGATCACCCTGCACAAAGGTTTCCAACGTGGCGATACGCGCCAGGGACAAACCCCGGCCACCGCCCTGGTAGGCATACGTGGAATCTTGTTTTCCCTTCATCAGAAACGTAAACAAGCTGTGATATATTCCCTTCATTTGAAATGTAAACCATATCTTAGCCCATAGCCCGAAGGCTCTGAGCAGGAAAAAGGAGAAGAAGTGAGAACAATCATTGGCCTTGCAGCCCTGGCAAGATCCGGAAAGGACACGGTGGCTTCCATGCTGCTATCCCATTCTAACGTTGCAGCTTTCGCTCTGGCCGATCCACTCAAAGTGGGTTGCCAGGCAATGTTTGGTCTATCAGATGCAGAGGCCTGGGATGACAATCTCAAGGAGCAGCCCATTGCGCTTTGGGGCCGGTCACCTCGGGAGTTCTTCCAGGCGGTTGGTACTGAATGGATGCGTCATCATAACCCAGACCACTGGCTGATGAGAGCGGAGCGGGAGATTAATCGACCCGCCAACAGCCCTACCCGCCCTGTAGATCCCGAAGCCCTGCTGCCTGAAGAAGCCCCCTTCATCCTTGCAGCACAAGCATTCTTTGACTTCTCATCCGCCCAGGTCACAACAGAGCTCGATACATTCGATGCGAAGTGGGGGCTAACCCCGCGCGAGGCCATCAGCCTGCTCAAGCGCCACGCCTTAGAGATGTACCCGGACTTCAATCAGCGCCGAAGCCAACGCTCCCATGAAGCTCTCAAGCCCCGACGCCAGGTTCCTGCAGATGCCCAGGTCATCATCATAAAAGACATTCGCTTCGAGAACGAAGCAGCCTTCCTACGCCGGCACAACGGAAAGATCTGGCACATCAAGCGCCCAGACTTGATGAAGGTGAATGCCCACTCCTCTGAGGACGGCATTGATCACCTGCCAGAGGACGTTTTGATCATGAACGATCAGGGCCTGGAAGAGCTCTGTGCGGCGGTGGACAGGGCATGGGCGGCTTGCGAGAACTCAACCGACTCAAAGGCATCAGGCGATTCGAACAAGCCGACCGCTCCGACTGATCGCCTTAGCGGAAATGTCATTTCCCCTAGCGGACAAGAGGAGGGTTGAGACGATGAGCGCAACGATCGATACCCAGCCCCCGACTTGCGACGTCGACTACCTGATGGGCACTGCTCCGGCTAACTATTCGGAGATCACATCGGTGCTAGTGGCTAACGACAAGTGGATCACATGCCGGTACCTGAAAAGTCCGTATTTCGATCCGAGCACCGACCTGTGCCAGTCGCTGCACATTCTCTTTGTGAGCTTTGCCTATGAGGCGAACGCTTCCGACGCGTACGGCTTGCGTAATGGTATCGAAACGCTTCTTGAGTACATCGACACACTGAACAAACGAAACCCTCCAGCCTTGCATATCACCAAGTACACCGACATCAACACCGAGGTGTACTTGGGCTATCAAGATTTCTTGACGAGGGAAGGGCACTCGCCGGTAAACATCATCAAGCTGAAAACAGCGACTGCCAAAGTGGGTGACCTTGGCATTCTGCCTCGCTTGGTGCTGCCTTTCATCACCATTGGTAGGGCCAAGAAAACAGAGCCTCTGTTTAAAGATGGTTTTGAGAGCCTGCAGACTGCCTGCTCGACGCATATCTTGACGCTCTATAAAAAGCTCGAATTCCGAGCGGAGGTTCATCAGGCGGAGCCATACCTTGCGCAAGAGGTCATGGAGGAAATCCGACCCACTCCAACTCGACAGCGATTATTTGAATGGCAGAAGCATGTCGAAGTTATGAATCGCGATGCCCATCGCGACTCTTATCGTTCCCGTTTTGCGAGGTCTCCTGATCCTGAAATTCGGGCGCTGGCAATCGATCCCAACGGCATCAAAAAATTTAAGGCGATTTATCGCAAAGAGCGCGACAACATTCAATTTGATGGACTGACCGATCCTTTCGAAAAAAGCGTCAGAAATTGGCCGATGGACAGCGCTCGGGCGCTCAAGACATTTTTGGTTCACAAGTTTCCCTTCAATCTAACTCTAGACGAGCTGATGGAGACGTATGACCAGCCGCGTTTGATAAAGCTGGAAGACGGATGTGATGACGTCATCAAAATCCTTCTTCATCGAATGTCGACAGCAAATCCAGTCAAGTCAAAAAACAGGACTTATAACATTGATGATCTTATGGCGCTGTATTATCCCACTATGGAGGATATGGCGGCCCTGATCACATTCATGATGTTCCAGTCCGGCTGGAACAAAGAAACCGTGCTGGCCGTTGACCAAGGTAACTACGAACATATTCTCACAGGTGCAATTGAGGAAGCGATACGGGTCGTCTACTCGGAGAAGAACAAATCTCAGAACATCGGGCAGAACTTCGAAAAACCCAAGAGGATCCATCTTCCTTCTCGAACGGACGATCCCTTGAGTTTCTACTGCTTGATTGGCCTTTGCCAACGCCTTAGCGAGCCACTGGCGCAGTTTCCCTTGGATCGCGTTCCCGCAGCAACCTATGAAGAAAGGATGAATCCACTCTTCTCTTGCGTCCGACTTAAGTCAGACTGGCGTAAAGGTGGGCGTTATACCTCCATCGCCTACATGCCGACATTCCTGGTCGGGATCCGTAACTTTCTAAAGATGTATGAGGTTATCGACAATGGGAAACGCCTGACTACTGCAAAGGAACTAACCAGGCGTCTTCGCCCAACCTGGCTATTGCATAAAAAGAAGAACAGCCCCTTATCTCTGCTGTCGTCAACCATGGGGCATGCTGATCGCGATACAACAGATATTTTCTATGACGACTCAGGCGCTGCACGCCAAGAACGTATGAAGCGGCTGCGATCTGAACTTGAAGCAATCATTGAGCTCCTTCGTGCCCGGCAGTTCAAAGGCTTGCTTGCGGCACATGCGCAAGCAGAAGCATCGGGCAAGTTAAAAGTATTTCACATTCCAGGGCATACAAAAGCGCTGTGGGCGTGCGCTGATCAGGACAACCCTGACTGGGTAGGATCAGAAATCATCTACTCCACGGGTAAAAAGTGCTTCGCAATTTCCGAGTGCATTTTCTGCAGTCAAGTCCGGATTTTCGAAGACTCACTGCCCTTCCTGATTGAGCGTGCGAGCCATCTTCAGGAATATCTCGAAGAGCGCGATGCCGATATTGGATTTGATAGTCGATTCCAGCGAGAGCTTGATGCCATCCAGTACATTTTGGAGGCATGGGGCGATGAAGACGACACGAAGGCTGCCTCTCGTTATCGCCGACGGAACACTCCAATGCTGCCCCGAGACCTGAAACTCTTAGAGATTATTTTTGAGAGTGAAGACTTCGGCGTCTAAGCCGGAATACAAGCCGCAAGCCCGAAGTATTAACCCGTGGCCCGGATACCTTACATCTAAATGCCACCCGGGAGATCAAGAGCATGACCAGCCATACTACTGCGCCCTCCTCCACTACCGATGCCTGTACTGAAGCTCATACCGATGCGCCCGAAGAAGCCCTGAACGAAGCCTCAGATGACGATCTGGTTGAGGCCCAGGACGAGGCCCCTCAAGCCGTCTCAGGCAGCCAGCACACACCCCCTAAGTCAAAAGCGGGAACGAATGAAGAGGATGATGAGGGTGGAGATGGCGACTTTGATGACCTGGCCTTGGAAAGTGCTGCGGAAGATGAAGACTGCAAAGATGAAATCGATGAAGATTTCGAGCAGACCTTCGGTAATATCCGAGAAACCCCGGCGTTTTCGCTAAAGAACAAGCTACTTGCCAGTGGGGGAAACTTCCCTGTATCGAATTATTCCCGCTATCTCGATGACATCTGGCATTTTCCACGCAGCGGATCCGGCGCGCCCAATAACGTGCACTTTACCAGGGAAGTACAGGGTTCAAATTCCCTTAAGCGTGCGATAATTTTCCACACCGTACGCGAGTATGCGCCACTGGGTAATATCCGCAGCTACGCTACGGCACGACACCAAGGTTTCATATACAGGATCTTAGAAGATTATATCTTCAGGGACTTTCACCTGACTGCAAAGCCTGAGCATATTCGACTGATTTCAATGGATTTGATTCGAGCCGCTATCGAGAAAGCCCGAAAGGCCCCAAAAAAATCCGACTTATTCGGACTTTACCAGATGCTACGCCTCTGGATCTTAATCTCTGACAACAAACTTATCCCAGAAGATCTTCGAATTGGTGTCAGCCTGACCGAATTTGATAACCCAGAACTCCGAAAAGACATTTACCAACGCTACTTCAGAGGCAACGTTAGCTCGTGGATACCTTATTCGGAAGAAGATCTGGAGTCCTTGACCGAATACTCTCTGTTTTGGATCGAAAAAGCTGTCCCTGAGCTGCTGAAGCTGCGCGATTACCTTGTGGGCCTTGAAAGTCTTAAGGATGGTGCATTGGTCAGAGCGTACCCTGTGCCTGATTTCGAGAAGCGAACAAGCATAGAGATTGATGGTAAACAGGTAATGATGTACAAGCTGCGGAAAAGCTTGAAGCACAACAAGCCTCTTTTCACCTATACCTGGCTGACAGAGTACAGCCGGGCTTTGGACAGCGTAAGAAACGCGATCTTCATTATGGTGGCGCTGATCACAGGTGCCCGAAAATCGGAACTATCCCCGATCAAATTCTCTGATCTGCGCCTTGACGACAACGGCGAATACTGGCTGAAGATCCACCGCTTTAAAACCGCGCACAATCCTACTTTCGGTGAAGAAGATGAACTACCTATTCCCAAGTTTGTTGGAGACGCGATTCGCGATTTCGAAAAGCTCCGAGACATAGCTAAATTCAAGAGGAGCGGCTGGCTCTTCCAGTCCAACCTTTCCTCAAAAGATGTGAAGACTTCAACGAGCGGAGTAATCCAAGGAGTGATTGTCTCTCTTCGAAATGCCGTGGACGTAGAACGCATTCATTGCCACAGGTTCAGGAAAACAATTGCTGAAATTTTGATAAATCGCGATGAGCGGAACATCGACATTATTAGAGCGCTTTTTGGGCACAAAAGCTACGCCATGACTCTTCAATATATTTCGCGAAACCCGTTGATGGTCAGAACAGTTGCCTTGGCTATTGAGAAAAATTACACGCGCGAATTCCATGAAATAGTGGCAGGCATTCGCTATGGGGCTTATTCAGGCGATGCCGCCACTAGGATTTATGATCAGATCTCCAAGCGCCCGGACGAGTTCTCAGGCAAACAACTGAAGGTCTCGCTAATGTCCTACATAAGCCACCTGCTCGCTGCGGGAGAGCAAATCTTCGTGCGCAGAACTGCAGTGGGAACCTTCTGTCTGTCCGGGGAGCAATACCATGCAGACAATGTCCCGCCTTGCCTGATGAACCGTAAAGCCCTGAACGACAACTACCAACCTGACGCTTCGAATTGCCAGCCAGACTGCAAGAAGATCGTCGTCCTGGAATCAGCCAAGACATCCCTTAGCGATAATATTGTCTTCTATACGACCCTACTGAATCGTGGCGGCGGACAGCTTTCCTCAGTAGCCGAGCACGAACTGACGCGAAGGATTAACGCCACCCAGCGTCATCTGGAGAACCTCGAAGCCACTGGCAGTATGGACAAAGCCCCGGATAACCGTCCCAAACAGCGTCTGATCGAGGTGAGCCATGTCTAACTATAAGCAAGGCACCTCGCTCGACCAGCAAGCCTACGAAGCCCCCCTGGAAGCCTCTCCAGAAGCGACTAGTACCCAGGGAAATGAGCGGCGCAAACTCATCATCGATCTTATCATCGAGCATTACATTTCTGGTACATCCAAGAAACTCAAGCTTAAAGATTTATCTGAACGCGCAGGCATTAGCCGCCAGGCCTTAGATCGCTATTATGATGACCTCAAACCCTACATCAATGGCAGCCGGAGCATTTCCGAGCTTACTGACAGCCACGATAAAAAGGTAGAGATACAAACTCAGAGCGCGATTAATAAGACAGAGTCACACTACAAAGACCTTATCGCGCGAAACCAAGCCAGACATGAAGCTGAATTACAGGAAGCCATCAATCGACACGTCACCACCTTAATGAACAGTGACTTGTCGTTACTCTATAGCCACACAATCTCCAACTCACTGGAAAGACAAACTCTGCTCAACAACGAATACAGAAATACTATTTCTGAGCTCGAACTTAAGCTTGCACTGGCAATTGACCAACAACCCATAAGAGCTAACGTAGCGCCGCCCAAGAACAACCTCACACTCAATATTGGGATTGAAGAAATTTGCGCCAAACTTGGCAAGACTCCGGACATTGACGCGTTTGACGATGCAAAGGACGAACAAATTCTACAAATAAGAGAAAAGCTAATCACCTTTGCCAATGTGCCGAACGTCCGCGCAGTCATATTCGCCGAGCGCTACATTTCTCGCTTTAACAAATTTGCCGAGGAATATTTCACCCGACCGAATGAAACCGCCCTGATCGTTCGACTCCCCCTTTTCACCAGAACAGAATTTTTAAACTTCACAAAACATCTACCGAAAACATTCAAAGTTACGGTTTGTGTACCGCACTGCATGTCCGATATTGAGAAGAAAGCTCAACGCGAATTCATGATCAGAAACATTCCGGGCGATGAGCTCAAAGCGGCAGACAAAGCAGACGCTCCAAATATCTCTTGGGGTTTCGATGAAGTAATAAACTTCAAGATTTCCCAAGGCGATTGAGCGAGCATAGCCATGATTACCATCAACAGAAAATTAATCACCTACATTTCAAGCGAAACCCGAACACAAAAAGTCTCGCATTATATTCTAACAGCTGAATTCGAGGGGAAAAGCGTACTTCTGTCCCACCCTAATCTATTTCTGTATAAAAAAACCCGTTCATCCCAACATACCTCTGCGCGATATGCGGGCATCTTGGTCAATTTTTATAAATTTTTGTCAACACAAGAGAAAATGATAGGCCAGGACATCTCAACCTATCATGTGCTTGCAGATAACAGGGACGTCATGCGATGGCAGGCGGATCGGCAGAGCCAAAGACTTGCCCTGCAGTCAGCAAAACCGTCCACTGAAAGCATCATTGATGAGGCTCATTTGTTGATGGTTTTTTTTGAGTGGTTGAGCAGCGAAAAATTTCCTACCAATGTGAACGTCGCTCTTAAAACCTGGAAAGCCAACTTCAGAAGCAGGCGTATGCTTAACTATCTTCAATCCCAATCGAAGGTGCGAATTGATGCGTCTAATATCTACGTCCTCGACAGACGAAACAGGCAAAGGAAATTCGATTTCTTGATTTCAGATTTTGAAATCAAAGCTCTTCTGGAAACCTATGTAGACCCTGTTTACTCGGTACTTTTCACTTTTGCTCTTGGGACAGCCATGCGCCCCATGGACATTGTGAGATTCCCTTACCTGGGAAATGCTGAAAACACCCATATCATGCCCTACTCGGAAATGACGAAACGGGGCGCAACCACCACTTACAAAGTGTACGACAGCAAAGGCCATAAAGATCGTACCATCGTGATTCACATGGAGGAACTACGGGCCTTACAAGAAAACTACATCACTCCTTATTATGCAGCACGCAAAAAACTCTACAAAGAACGTACGGGGCAAGAATGCCCACCCGACATACTTTTCCTCAACAAGAATGGCGCTCCTGTAACGCCCGATATGATTTCGGCCCGAACCAACCGCGCTAAAGTTAAGGCGATGGAAAAGTGGCCAGAGTTCAGACCTCACATCGATTTTTATCAGACTCGTCACTGGTGGCCGACGCAATATTTGCTTGCGACCTATGGCGACCTGCTTCTGACGGAGAGCACCGACGCATTGGTCGCAGCCGTCTCGCAAGTCATCATTAACCAACTGGGCCATGAGGACATTCTCACCACGTATCGCCACTACATCGACATGGCCCGGTTGATGTGGCGGGCTCACAAGGGGCTAGCAATGGATTTGGTGAGCGGCGAAGGCTGCCTAGCCATGAACTTCACGAAGCTCCTTAAGCGGCCTGGGATGTATGATGAGGATGATGCGGCCTAGCCGCTTTCCCTCTGTAGAGCCAGTAGATGGCTTCTTCGGAAGATGGCTCAGCGACCTTCGTTTTTGCTCGAATGCTGGCGTAAGGCGGCGGACGGAAAGCGACCATTTGTCGCTGCACCTCAGGGCTCTCCTAGCAAGAGGTTCTGGATGACCTCATCCATCATGCTATTCACCTCAGCCCCTGATACCCATTGAGCATTCGAACCGATCTGGTGCCTCAGGTCGGCTAGGTGCGGCTTGTCTTGACTCGCGATGAAGTAGTCCATGGAGCAGCGAGCAATCTCAAGCGGCATGTCATAGATGGGGGGGCCCTTATAATCAACAGCGGTACCCATGAGGTACAGATTGGATGCGAGAGGGAGAATGACGTGAATCAGCTCGTCGACTTTGTCGAGAAACGGGCGGAAAGCTCTCTCCCCCGTCACATGGAAAAGCACGATTGAATCGCCCAGAGGAAGATCTCCAGGTGCGTAGGTCTCCAGGCTATAGCTCAATGGCTTGAAGCGATCAGCTCGCTTTTCAGGGGACACCGAATCGGACATGACCCGGACATGACTCTGTTTCACTGCACGCGCGATCATGTCTTTGGTGCCAGGCAGCAGCGCCGTGATATGCGTTGCTGCTCCTCGAACCAGCACGTCAATAAACTCACCTGAAAGCAGATCTGGGCGCTGCGCCAGTAGCTGCTTGATCTGATCAGCGTTTGCCATTTCTCCGATGGCTTGAGCGAAAGCTGGAGAATCCAAGGTCAGATGGGGCCTTAGCAATTGGGCGAGCACCTCCGGATCAGCCATGCGCTGAAGGATGTACTCTACGCAGGCATCACTAGCGGACGCCATGTTCTGTCGAACGTGTCGGCTGCGGATCTCAAAGTGAGCTAGCAGATCCGGTAGCTCGCGGATGCCCACATCATCCAGCTCTCCTCGTCGAAGCCGGTCAATTAAAGGTGAAAACACCTTCTCTTCGACTAAGGTAATTTTGTCATCGAGATCCGGCTCGGTTTCTACCGCATAGAAATGCCCTTCCATCCCAATCGTTTTGTGATTGGTTGGTCTAGCCTCTCTTCGCCGGTCATACATCCAGCTGTGAACCTCTTTACCATTGCTTGGGATTCTGAAACCCTTTTGCAAAAAACGCGGTATGAAATGCTGTTTAACACCCGCCATGACCATTCCTTTAGATCCGCTTACGCACAGTCAAATAGCAGAACCCACTTCCTTTCGAACTCATATAGCGATAAAAACTCTGTTCATCAGGTGGCCTCTCCTACGCAAGTCATCAGGACGGGCTCAGAGGTTGTCTCCGGTCGAGCCTCATTATCTTCTGTGGGTGTCTTCTTGCTCACGAACCCACCGCACAGTGCCGATGGCCATGAACTGCTTGATTCCTGGCGAACCTCGATGGCGTCGTAGCCGGCTTGCCTCGGCGGATGAAGACGAAGATTCAGCTTCGTGGCGGCTTCGTATTCGGCCACTTCACCCGTGATACCCAAGGGTTTACCGGTGAGGTCATAGTATCTGCGGGCAAGCACCTTGGCCTCCCCCAGTACCTCAAGGATTTCTACCTGAGAAGGCTCGCTATCAGAGGCGGTGGGTGAAACGGTTGATGGCCTCACCGAGGCGCTCCCTGCGCTCGACAAACTACTGCCCCTCCTCCCGCCCTTCCCAAGTCTGAGGCGATAGCCTGGCCAGCCTCCTTCAACAAGACGCGTCTTGTAGCCGATAGTCGCAGCCTGATCAGGAGCCCAATAGCTCTGGCTTCTCCAGCGCCTTACGCAGCCTGAAGAAGTTCTCAGCAATATCTGAAGCGCTATACAAGCTATCGAGGGCACCGGTTCCGCGCTCGCGGGCACCTGCGAACCAGTTTCTCAATTCGCCACCATCAACCTTGGGCAAATGCTTGTTGAAAGCCTTGAAGGACAGCAATGCCTCACTACTCGCGATGGCTTTGAAATGACGCTGCTCTTCGATCGACACGGAGTCCATGGTGATCTGGTGTCGAAGAGGAACCCGGGTACGAGCAGTCGCGCTAAACTGGAGCTCGGAATAGATCCATGGGGAAAACGTCTGATCCACTCCCGCGAAGTTAGTCATGGGTACCGAGTTACTGGTGTTCAGGAACACAAAAAGCTCTGACCGATCGATCATCGCCTGAAGTGCGCCCGCGAGCATCATATGAACGCCGGCAGCCAGGTCAGTCGCTTTTCTATAGTCGTAGACGACCCCACCCGCGGGCTTTCTCTTAGGCTCAGCATACACCTCGTTGAGGGCGTCAAGCAGTTTAGGGAAATAGTCCCATACACAAGAGTCTACGAACACATTCAGCCCTTTGTCCTGCAGGGCAACAGCCAGCTCGATCGCCTGGTCAGCGTCCCGATGCGAATGTGACAGGAACACATGGGCCCTCTTAGTCGGGAACAGATGGTCAGCCAGCTGTCCGGCGTCAATGACATCCTTGCCCTGGAATTTGCCCACCATGTATTCCGATAGCCTGTCGAAGGTGCCTTTTGCCTGTTCTTCCAACGCATCGGTTTCATAGGAATGAACCTCGCGCAGGGGCTGGTAATCGTTCAGCTCGAAACCTATGTACATCGATCTTCCTTACTCGAATACCCAACGGTTTCCACCGGCGCGACACGGATTTTTTCCCCGTCCCTTGGAGGTGGCGTTTCCTGCGTGCAGGATTCTAGCACCCCATGGTATCAATTTGCCTTCCATGCTGAACACTCTCCGTGCTCCGTCCGAAGCGCGACGAGGCGAAAAGGACAAGCTTGAACGAAGTCAGTGGCGCTGCTCCCCTCTCTCGCCCAGGCTGCACCCGCTAAAAACGCAAAAATGGTTGTTTTTTAGGCTGCTCAAGCGCTGAAAGCCGACAGGTTGAGTCAGACCGAGACTGCTCTGGTGCTCAACCTGTGCACATCAACCGTTGCCCGCAACTGACATCGCTACGGAAAGTAGCCATCCTGCGAAGCGAGGATACACGCTTGCGTTGTAGCTCAACGCCGCCGGTAGTGGCATTATGAAATTGAGACCTCACAGAGGTATCCGATGGAGCGTTCTATCCCCGCGATCGATGCATGGAATTGCCAGGGTCAACGAATGGAATTGATCATGCTCATTAAAACACCATTTGATTTTGATGCACCGTTGATCTCAATTCGCGATAAGTTGCTTATCAAGGATGTAAGCCCCCAAATTTTCAATGCACAGGATCCTAGCCTTACATCAGAGGCGAAAGAAGCGTTACTCGAACTCCAATTCAGAAACATCACCTTCAGAGATGCAATTGCAAGTGGAAATGCCACTATAAATGGTAAGTACTGGCAATTATCCACGAGACGTCCTATTGAGTCGTTCAAGGGGTTGGTCATGGAGGCGGCGCTCTGTAGGGAATGTGGCGACAACCCATTTACGATAGGTCGCCGCACTTTTGCTTGGTGCACAGGACGGCTTATAGGGGAAGTAAGCAACAAACAGACCAGTGAGCACATCCCCTTCATCACCGCTAACAAAAAACTCCAGGACAATCCGTTAACAGCCAGATTCTACGATCCTGCAAGCCCCTATGACATGCACTTTTACAGAATCAATGACCAAGGTAACGCTGAGCTGGCCACAGAGGTTGGTGACTATAAAGGTGTAGTGGCTGGCATCCAAGTCAAGGCTATCCAGGGCAATGAAAAGTCGGAAATTATCCAGAAGCTAATTAAAGGTCGCTATACGCGAGTCGTGACCATGCTTCGCCACAAGAGCGGTGAGCATAGTTACGAGGTCTGTGTGCGCCTTCTTAATAAGATGCAAAAGGACGGTGAAATCACAGCGGAGCAGGCGCTGAACATTATTTCCAGATTGACTTACCCTGAGTTTCTAGGCCTAGAACAGCATAAATTTGACAGCTACAGTGAATGGATAAACCTGGCATATGGGAGGTTTGAGCGCTGGGAAGAAGACCTGTTTTCAGTCGAGGCTATTGGCCTCGAAGTGGCGATGATTAGATCCGGAGCTAGTGGAATTGTCATGCCAGACACACCCCAGCTTATACTTCCACCATCAGTCCACTAGACACTGTAAAAAGCCTTAGTACTTTTTCATGCTGTATTAAAAATGGCATCCACGCCGGCATCAGCGACCCTGCTGCACCTCCCGAGCAACATACACTGCTCAGAGCCGGCGTGAGCATCTATGAAGCCAGCCTTCATCCAAACATCGCACTCTGCTGGCAACCAAGCGTAAGCGTCCGGCCAACTCACCTTCCTGCCGGCGCAGCGTGCAAGTGAGATTGACCAACTGCTGCCGCATCAGTGGATGCGTGCCTGATGTGCGCAAGGTAAATTCCCTTTCAGTTTCGGCAGGCCGTGTACGTTCAAGATGGTTTAGAAGAAAGGATACTTATGGATATGGATAATGCTTTAGAGATAGAACTGGGCGATGAGAAAGTCATCGGACATTGCGACGGATGTGGTCACGAAACTAGAACCTTTCGCGGGTTCGTTAATGACCAAGAAGGTGCATACGCAGTTTACCTATGCACCTACACAGCGTCTCATCCCGAGTTCGGCGCTGACATGGCCGTAAGCATAGGAGGCTGGGGGACGGGCAATGATCCATCTCTCAAACAATGCGTTGCACTGGAGTGGCGTCAGAGTGAAACCGGGCCAGGCTGTCGAGTAATAGATGCTTCTAACTCCCGGTGGGGCGGTATTAACTTCCTTGGAAGTATGCTGAGTAGGGAGCAAGCCATTAACTCCTCTAAGGCGTTAGAGGCGTTTGCAATTACCGATGTGGTTTGGCACAGAGACAAGCGTTTGGCGGCAGCGCTGGCCTAGGGCGGGGCGAAAAGGTTTGATTTGGCTATACATCGTCGCGCTGAAAGCTCTACTCCAGCAGAGCTAGACACGTCTTCGCAAGCGCTCGGCGAGCGTGTTGACCAGACTATTAGTAGCAATCCGGGGGGAGGGCGAAGTATGTTATGCAACCGCCTTCACAAGAGTTGAAAGTCTTTTTCAGAGCGTCCTTAGGTCAAATAGAAAGCAAGTACACGCTCATACATTGCTGCGTCCTGAGTGATCAGTAAAAGGCTAGGACAGGCGCCAAGCAGAGCGTGCGTTGGTTGCAAATCTTCAATTTGTGACCAGAACTCGTAGACCTTATCGCTCTCTCCGAAAGGTTCAAATGCAATAGCGCTACTAAATTTGGCTAACCTCGCCCTATCAGGTAAGCGCTCAAAGACATACCACTCATCAAAGCCCGGCGTCGGCAACTGACCGACATCCGTAATCATAGGACTGATAGCCAAGTCACCTACTCGTTGCCACCCGCTAGCGATCTCAGCAGCGCTAAGGTCATAGCGCCCGCTATCCGACCACGCGATTGCCACATAACGGCCCAGTACGAGCTGAGGAAGCTGGTGAATGACGTCGCCCAGGTTAACGTCGCATCCATTGTTCCAGTCGAGAGCGCTGTAGCCGGCGCGCGCCCCCGTGTGCAGTTCGGCTGTCATATATAATCCTTTAAGTATCAGCGATGGAGTAGGTGCGACGGCCTGTCGTTTGGCATGATATATGGTCTTTAGCGATCCCCACACCGTAAGCTTACGGGGAAAACTCTTGCACAGGTCAGCACGGCATCCATTGAAAGGGCAAGGTGACTTCGCCAGACGCTTACTCTTGAGCAACCTCCGACACTGGTACTGAGGGCTGTCTCACAAAGAGGGAAATGTCGCTCTAACAACGTGTTGAGTGCGCCGCTTTTCTTGCAGGTGGATACCAAATGCACTAATGGACACCAAATGCATCCACTTGAGTTGCATCGAGCCCAGGCAAAACCGGAAGCTTGAGTGAGTTCAGGCCCCTCAGGCCAGGACAGCCCACGCACAGGAGTTGCCGTGACCCGCCTACGTTTGATCCCTATTCAACTGAACTACTATCCACACACGAATGAAGTGCTGTTCGCGATTGCCCTATGGCCAGTGTTGTTCGCGGTTGGCTGCTGGCAAACGCCACAAATCGCCCAGTTTCTGAACACTCAGGGGCTTGAGATCAGCACGCTGCAGGTCTTTCTGGCAGGCTTTGGGGCCTACCTGTTTTTGCTCAGCAAGCACTCGGTATTCAACCGCCGCTATTTCAAGCGTCACGCAGTCGATATTGCCTGGCATAACCGGCTGTGCGAGGTTGAGCAGGAGATGGTTGCCGCAGGCCAGCCCGGTACAGATATGCACAGGGCTGTGATGAGCGAGATAGCGCAGCTTCGCAAGCAACTGGGTTTCCTAGTCGACACGGACAACTTCTACCGCAGGCTGAAAATCTTGATCGATGTGATGAGTTGGCTCCGCAGCAAGCTCAAGTAAATCAGCCATCTCGTGCAAAACACAGTCCGGGTTCGCATCGCTGAACTCGGACTCTACCGTACCTGACCAAGAAGTTGGAATACGCACCATGACAACCGAGCTAAACACTCACAGCATCAGAGGACTCACCCGTCTCGCATTACCTGCTGACGATGGATACATCTACCGACTAGGCGTAGCGCTATATGGCTTTGCTTCGCTGAGCAGCTTCATGGCCGAAGTCGCCCACCATATGGATCCGCGTATCAATCGCACGGAGCTTCAGGCGAAAACAGGTGGAGATATCCTGAGCGGGTTCCGCAAAAGCGTTAAAAAAGCCAAGGATACGATGCCGGAGGTGGATCCTATTGGCCGGATCGCGGCTGACATGTTCCAAGCACTCAATACCAGGCGATCGGACATAGTGCATGCCTACCCCATCACCGACGAGGCCAACCAGCAAATACTGCACCGTCGGCTGGACAAGAAAAATCGATACTTCGACGTCACCAATGAACTGCTGGACGAGTTCATCAGCAAGCTTCATGAGGTGAGCCTCAAACTCTACGAAATCCGCGCTATCGTGAAGTCGGAGCTCGGCGACTGATCACCGAGAACAGGAAAACGAAGGCCGCTAGGGAATGCAACCAGCTGCCATAACCCGCCCCGACAACACCTACCGACTGCGGCGGTAGGTATGGGCTGATGTAACTGCAACATGGCAACGAAGAGACGAGAATCAAAACTGAGGGGAGGTGCAGCTACCACCTAGGTACGTTCAAATTAACGGCGCGGAAGGGATCGCATGTGCATGCACACGGTCTCCCACTGCCCGAACCGGAATCGGTTGTACTGGCGAACCAGGACAACTTTTCCATGATTGTTCATGGCGTATTCTCCATCTGATCTCAGCGGGCCGCTGATAGCCTTTACACCACGTGCAAAGCGAGCAGATGGATGACTGGCAGGAAGGAGAGTCCTTTGGTAGTAGCTGCAGGCGCAATGCTATCAGTGCAGCCAGAGCCTGGAAAGCCCAGCGGAAGGGTAAAAAACGATTCACTCCTGGCGCATTCTCAGCGAATTAGACTTTGGATTAGCCGTTGTTGTGAAAATTCCGCTGCAAGCGGCCACGCACGTCGTCCCCATCTCCCGGCTCAAGAAATAAGCGAGCGCTATCCCATCATCTTGTCGTAATGCTCCTGAAATTCTGTTCTGACAAACACTTGGCGGAAGCGCTCGACGTACACCGTCGGGTCGATCTCACCAAAATCGGTAATATTCACGGCATCAGCGTGGGATTCGCGGTTGATGTAGCGGTACAACGAGCGGAATTGTGGATCTTCATCGCTCAGATCTTCGAGCGCCTTGGCGAGCTTGTCTTGGCGGTGCACGAACGTGAAGTAGTACTCCAGGATATTTCTCATCATGTTCGGGATGACGGTGACCGATGTGCGGCCACTCAGGGCGTCCTTGATGGCCTGCCAGAAAGCCTGATAGTCGTTCTGGATCTCCTTGGGCTGCATAGCAACCACGGCGCTGTACTCGGACTTGGTGATCCGGAACAGCGCCAACTGGCCTTCCTGCTGACCACCGTTACCCCGGCCACGCCCTCCGTCTTCGTTCATGAGCTTGACCATCTCGTGAAAGAAAAACAGGTTGTGGGTCAGTATAATCACCTGCTGGAAGCGGGAGTTCGGGCTGATCACATGGCGCTTGATCAGGGAGGCAATGTCATACACGAAATTGTGGGACAAGCTTGAAATGGGATCATCAATTACGATGATGCGATCGCTGACCAACCTTTCCGCAGTCGCGTTCAGCTCACCGTTGCAGACTTCCAGAAAGTACAAAAACGAGATGAGCGTTTTCTCGCCCTCACTCAGCGTCTTGAACACACCCGCGCGTTGCTCGGGGCGCTGCAACCTGTATTGAGGAACATCTCCTTCCTCCTTGGTCAGCTCAAAACCTTTGAGTCCGAGGATGCGGAGCCAGTGGTTGATACTGTCAACCGACTGGTCGATATTCGTGATGGCGGCCCTAGACTGGGCGATGATTTCGCGCTCAGCCCTGGCCCTGACCCGCAGCGCCTCAATGTTGTCCCTGGCTTCTTGCTGAGCCAGGGCCAGCGTCTGATCCTCTTGAGCATAATGATCCAGCAACGCACTAGCTGAAGTCCTGAGCACGCCCCAGAATCGATCCTTGATCTGGGCGAGATGAGCCTGCTTGTTTTTGACCTTGAGGTTGAAGGCGTCGATTTTTTCCTGCTCGACTGCAATGCACTCATTAAACGCTTCAACCAACCCAGCGCTGGACTCTAGCTCAACTACAATCGACGGGCTTGCCATCTTTTTTTCGATAGCCTGAACGTTACGCTGAAGGGCTGCAGTTAGGTTAGCGATAGCCAGTTGAAACGAGGGTTTCTGGTAGATCGGGCTACTCAGGCGCTGCAGCGCTTGCTCGACAGCTCCGGCGTAACGGCGTTGCAGGTTCGTCAGGTCACGTATGCGCTGCTCGTAGGTTTTATCGAAGATCTTGGCAATCTCGCCATGAAAACCTTCCGGTAACGGCTGCTGACAGAAGGGGCATAAATCGCCATCGATGGGGGGTAATGAGAGCGCATGCTGAACCCAGTCGGAGTGGCCGAGCGCGTGGATGAGACCTGCCAAATAGGAGTTGTCTGTGCCCATGATGATCTCCCTGAAAATAGGGTTGGGCTCAAGCTCGGAGCTTGGGAAGCCGACAAACGAAATAGAGGGCAACTGCGCGTCCGTTGCCGCCTGAAGCTCAGTGGCCTCCGCCATCAATTCGGCAGTTGTGACGGCACCCGGTGCTTCAGGTGTAGTCTGGATCCTCTCTAGCAGACGATCCTTGGTGTTCACGCCTTGAAAGCAGTAGGCCAAGGGTGAGCCATCGAACGGTGTTTTGAGCTTCCACAGGCCGTCTTTCAATGCCTGCTTCTCAGTGTCTCGGGCCGCCTTACTCGCCTTGCCCTTGGCCATCTCCTCCTCTTGCAGGGTCGACAGCAACTTGATTTCGGCCTGCGCAGCATTCAGAGCATTCTCGGCCTCAATGTTGCCAGCGTTGAGTGTAAACACCCCAGGCTGCGCTACGTCTTCATGGAAGTTCATCTCCATGAAGGTGTGGTTGTAGACCAAAATTTCGCGTTCGGGGTCAGCAGGCGCCATGCTACAACTCTGGTAGCACGCCTCGCCTGGCGTTTGCAGGTAGTTGCCAATCGTGCTCTTACCGGTGCCATTTTGCCCGTAAAGCATGCTCACACGCTTTAGAGGGCCGATGAGGGTCGGGGCGTTAGGCGAATAGCTTGATACGCCGCGTATGAGCAGATTCTCAATCACAAGGGCTGTCCGTGGCACAGAGAGAATCCGAGATTAAGCCCTCTGCCAAAAATTGCAAAGTGCCACCACGCAACTCTTTCTGCCCCCAGAACGGCCAACACCTACCAGTCCGATACCGTTGGCGTATGCTAGGGCGCGCAAAGCGCTGCTTAGATGACTTTGCCGGACGCATACGTCGGCAGAGAACTGTCGGCCCGTGATCGCAAGCTTCAGGCCGGCCAGATCCTAGAGCCGAGGGCCAAGCGTCTAATTAGCTTGGCCTAATTGATGATTGCACCGAAAGCCAAATGCAGATGCTACAACGCTGTAGCACAGCCATTCATCTGGCGATTAAATCAGCATGCGAACCCATGATTGATTCGTTCTAGCTCTTCTATGACATGCTGATACGTTATGTCGCTCTGGGCATACTCCAGCGCACTAATGCCTTCAAATGCAGCTCTCGGATGCATCATCCACACCGCCGCCTTTACTTTGCACCCAAATACTCGCTCAGCGTGATGGCGAATCGGCTCCGCGAACTCCATGACGCTCTCCTCCTTTAAATCGGCCCAATCACCATCAGGCCACAGCGTTTGGCTGCTGTCGATGCTGGCAGTCATCCAAACAGGCTCCGCTCGATCCTATTTCACCAAGCTCTCAACAACACCAGAAAGCACTTCGAATGCTTGGGATGTGGAGCAGTGACATATCGCTGCAGAATAGTTGACCACGTCCCTCGCAGTATCATCATCTAGAACGATTGTCTCGGCGTTGATCCAACCCGTTGGCCATTAGTCGAAACGTTACTGGCACCGCAGCGAGTACAGCATCTTACTTCACAGAAAAACACGCGATAGAGGGAACATTGTGGCGCCTTAAGAGGCCTCCCAAGCCCCGCCAGTGTCGATAGCACTCCATCGCGATGACGCATTTCGCTCTCTACTGTGCTGCGCGGCCTCAGGCCCGAGTAGTAAAAGCGTCTTATGCTGGTTCTCCTCACTTGGGTGTCGACCGCTGTCCTCCTTCCAATAGATCCATGCATTGAAATACGGTTTCTCACGATCCTCTATGATATCGGGACGCAAGCGGACAATTTCTGAAGGTTTGGGGTTGGCTCGGACGGTCGCCTGAGTCGGAATGGCCTGGTTCAGTTGCTCTAGGAAATCCTTGGGTTTCAACCGCTCACCACTCGTCCCGTCCGACCTGAGTACCGCAACCAGGTCGCCATACATATCACCAAAGTAGTCCCTGATTCTGTAGCCGTTGAACACCTCGAAACGGAAGAAACCCCTAGTTTCGCCACGGGCGGTAAGCGTCAGTACGAAGGGGGTGTCACGGGTCGAGAATAGACAATCGAAGCTCACGGCGCCCGTGGTGACCAAGAACTGCTGCATGTCGCTGTCGATTGAAATCATGCTGCGGTGAAGCAGCCTGAGAGAAGTCATTTCCATCCAGCCTCATCCCTTAAAAATCTTGACTAGGCATCATGGCAAGGTCAAATAGGATGCACAATCAAAATGCCATCACGAGTCTTTTAGTTATCATCGGATCAGTTCCATTTATTGCGCACTCAGCAAACTTATGCCTGACTATGATCCACGAAATCCCGGCCAAATTTGCCAACTGAGCTACGCTTCATCGCTATATTGGTTTCGCTAGACAGGGATCGTCAAAACGTGAAGCGACTACTTCTCTTAAGTGGCCCAATGGCCAGTGGCAAGACGTCGGTTTCCTCTGCGCTCCAAGAGTTTTATGGTTTTGTTCCGATAAGCAGCGGCTCCTTTCTACGTGCGCACCTAGTTTCAAAGGGCGAGCCACTTGATCGTCATAACCTCCAAGAACTCGGCGATTCTTTCGACAAGGCCACCGATTTCTCCTGGCTCATAGAATCCGTGGCAAACCCAACCATTCAAACTCGGCCAGACGTCGAAAACTGGCTACTGGATGCCGTCCGCAAGCCCCGGCAGGTTGAATTGTTCAGACTCCGTTTCGGCGAGGCGGTAAAGCACGTGCACATCATCGCGCCCGAGTCTCTCCTGGAGCGGAGGTACGCTAAGCGTAGTGCAACAGCCCTGAACGAATATAGAAACGATGTGTTGCATCCAAACGAGCAGAGCGCCCGCTCGCTCTCAGGTTTTGCGGACAAAATTCTCGAAACGGACAGGTACACCCCGTCTCAAATTGCGGATGAAATAATGGGAATCTGGGAGATGTAGCGCATGGAAACTCGGCAGATCGTAGTGATCAGTGGCAAGACCTGTAGCGGCAAGAGTGGATTGGCCAGCTTGTTGGTGAAGGAGTTCGGCTTCGCCGTGGTTTACGATCGTCGAGACACTGATGATCCCGAGTGGCGCCTTGGCATGGCGCAACCCGACATGCTTGATCGTCGTGATGGAGCAAGAGACGTTGACCAATGGATGCTCCGGGAAACCCAGGCAGTATGCGGGCAGGAGAATGATGACCGACCGCTAGTCGTGGATCACCTGAATACGCTGGCGCAGGTACTACAGTTTCGACAGGTCTTCGGAGCAAACCTTGTGCATGTGCACCTCTACGCAAGCGACCCTACGCTCCAAGGACGCTATGCAGAGCGAATAGAGGGCCAAACCAATCCTTTGCCTTATGACGAGGTTAATCAGCTCAGGGATCAGGCAGAGATCCAGGCGCTGAAAGATGATGCCGACGTCCGTGTTTACACCGAACGCTCGGACTCAAATGACACACTCGTGCGGGTTGCCGCCCGTTTGCATCTGTATACACCGCCTGAAATCAGATGCGTAGATGTGCTAATCGGCGGGCAGTACGGCAGCGAGGGTAAGGGCAACATCGTCGCCTACCTTGCGCGCGAGTACGACGTAATGATTCGTGTCGGTGGGCCCAATGCCGGACACACAGTAGCCAGCTCTGCCGGCCCCTACACTTACCACCATCTGCCTTCTGGGTCGCGGGACGTAACGGCGCGACTACTTCTCGGCCCTGGCATGACGATTCATTTGTCAGGGCTTTTGAAGGAAATCGAGGAGTGCGGTATCGACGAAGATCGACTTTTCATTGATCCCCAGGCCACCATCATCGAGGAGGAAGATATCGGGACAGAGAGGAGTGGGCATCTGGTTTCAACCATTGCATCCACAGGAAGCGGAAGTGGAGCAGCCGCTGCTCGACGTATTTTGAGCAGGGGCAGAGATATTCGGCTCGCAAGAGATGTAGAAGAGCTCCGCCCGTACGTCGGCACTCCTGGCAACTATCACGGCTGCACTTCTGACCGCTTGGAAGAAGCCTACCGCAACGGTCATTCCATTTTGTTGGAGGGAACTCAGGGCAGCGGGCTGAGTATCTTTCACGGAGATTATCCTCACGTGACGTCCAGAGATACGAACGTTGCAGGATGCCTGGCTGAGGCAGGAATATCGCCGAGTAGGATCCGCAAAATTCTGATGGTCATTCGCCCGATGCCAATTCGTGTAGGCGACCCAGATGGTGAGGATGGGCATACTTCCGGGACGCTTAAACATGCGACGAGCTTTGATGACATCGCAGCTTTCGCAGGCCTTGAAGCCAAGGCTTTGAACGCCGCAGAGAAAACCTCCACCACCAAGCGCAGCCGGCGGGTAGGATGGTTCGAATGGGATCAGTTCCGAAGAGCATGCGCCCTCAACGCTCCGACAGACATAGTCCTGACGTTTGCCGATTACTTGAAGTCATCCAATAGCAAGGCGCGCAGGTTCGAGCAGCTTGATCCGGACACAATCAAATTTGTCGAGGAGCTGGAGCGCGTTTCTCAGGCGCCTGTCTCGCTTATCAATACCCGATTTTCCAGAGACCCCGGCGCTAGCGATCTACGCTCTCTGATCGATCGACGCAACTGGACTGCACGTTCGGACAGGAGATAACACATGGATCTGGAAAAGCTGATAGAGCTTTACCCTCGCATTTATCACATGGCCGAACGCGGAGCCTGGGACAGCATTCGCACACGCGGACTGATGAGTACCACGGCGGTTCTGGATCACTTGGCAGTGGCAGATGGTGAACGCGCTCGATATGAGAGTGAGCATCGCGGGCAGAAAATGGATGTGAAGTCAGGCGACCCCTCCAGTATTGTACTGCGTGATCAGAAACCCATGCCTGAAGGCCGGTTGATTACAGCACTCACGGGCGGTACGACACCACGTCAATGGTATGAGTTGATCAACGGCAAAGTCTTCTTCTGGGCCGAGGAGCAGCGCCTCCACGGCCTGCTTGGCGCTCGCGATTATCGCAAGCTCGAACATGATGTCCTTACCCTCGACTCGTCGACCTTCATCCCGGCCTATGCCGACGCCATCTGGCTGTGTCACATGAACTCGGGCAATACTTGGCCCATGCCGCACCGTCGCGGCACGGAGATCTTCTGTAAAATCGTGGACTATCCTGTTACGCGCACGGGCAAGCCTAAGAAGAAGGTTGTCGAGCTAGTTGTCGATTATGCCGTTCCTAACATTGCCGACTATGTACTGGAAGTTCGCAGGATGAAGGGAAACGAGGTATTGGACGTCATTGGTTAGTCGTCATCCCCGGAGCGGAGCAGGATAACGAAAAAGCGCTTAGCGGCGCGTTTATTGATAATCAGCCCAAACAATCGACTGCTGCTTTTTAAAATTCGGTTTCAGGCAGTGCTCTGACGGGCATGACCTATTGGTCGACGCCTGGCGGAAAGCTGAAGGATGAAGATTCTTTCGAGGCAGCGGCGGTACGCGAGCGTTGCGAGGACACAGGTATTGAGGTGCCCTTCATAAGTCGTTGCATAGCGCATACGTTGGTGTGCAGTGCTTTCACTCAAGGATGATCCATGGCCACACACATACCCGCCAATGCACAGAAGCATTTGGCAGTTCTAATCGATGCTGATAATGCCCCAGCAGCAATCGTCGAAGGTTTGTTCGAAGAGATAGCCAAATTCGGTGTTGCCAGCGTCAAGCGCATCTATGGCGACTGGACTGGCCCACAGCTAGCCGGTTGGAAGAAAGTGCTGCTGGATCACTCCATCCAGCCCATCCAGCAGTTCGCCTACACCAAAGGGAAGAACGCGACCGACAGCTCATTGATCATTGATGCGATGGATCTATTGTACACCCGACGCTTTGACGGTTTCTGCTTAGTCTCCAGTGACAGCGACTTCACCCGCCTCGCCTCTCGCCTGCGTGAAGAGGGACTGACGGTATATGGGTTCGGTGAAGAGAAAACACCGAAGCCGTTCGTGGCTGCCTGCGACAAGTTCGTTTACATCGAATTGCTACGTGAGGATGCCCTTCCCCTCCCCAAAAGTGAGCTATCCGAGACATCCGCTACCAGCGCCAGCGAGCCCAGTGTAGCCACGCAGGCTGAGCCGCTTAAAAAGCCCAAAGCCCCTGTGGGATTCATCGCCAAGATCCTCGACGACATTGCTGACGAGGATGGGTGGGCCCACCTAGGCGCGCTTGGCGCGAATATCACGAAGCTGCGGCCAGATTTCGATCCCAGGACTCATGGCTACAAAAAACTGAGTGACCTTATCAAAGGCTACCCGCACGCCTTCGAGCTTCAGGCTCGTAATGCTTCCGGTGGCAGCGCTGTGATGTATGTCCGGCACAAACAGCAGAGTAAGTAATGAGTCCTTCTCAATAACCGGGCTTGGTCACCGCCAAGGCACTTTCCGAATACATCGAATCGCTGGATGGAGATCAGAAGGTATTTCGAGGTATGCACAATAGTGCACTGCTGGCCTCTAACCTTCCCTAGGAAAAAACTCGGCCTGAGGCAATCTGCACAGAGTTAGGGGGACGCGATCAATGATTTGTTCAAGGTTGATGAGCCTCTGTATTTGTCCGCGAGGCACCTAACCATTTCGTATCTTGCGCTATGCTCAGCATCCCTGAAGGAGATCACATCAATGCCTAAGGAATACTCGTTGTCGGATGTGCTGGAAAGGATGCACCAAAATCAACTCGCCCTAGAGGCAGCCCTGATGGAATTGACGCTCCACGTAGAAGCCCACGGACATGTGCATGTAGGAAACAACGTCCGTGGTGCTCTGGAGACAATCGGCGAGAACGCCGGACACATCAAGCAGGGCCTAGCCCGGCTCAAAAAACTCCCATGAGGTAGCCGCTTTTTGATTTTGATCTCAAACGCGTCTCACGCGAACACTACATAACAGGCAAAGCTGCGATCAATTTTCCACACGTGGGGAGTACAACTGGCGGTTGGCATTTTCTATCGTACTTCGACCGCGAGACCTAGGTGTCGACGATGTCGCTGGCAGGTATTTACTATCCAGACACCACCGTTTATTTGGTGACGCGGGCGTCATGACGTAACTGAACAACTAGCCAAGCGTGGTTGGTTTGTCGGATATGACTACGACTGGTAACGAGGGCCGAAGCTCAACGACAACCCTAACAAGCCCGAACCGTCGATCTCGCCAAGCATGTGTTGTTCAGTCTCACTTTGCACACACTCGACAACTCCCTAGGGGCGAACTCCAACGCAGTACGATTGAGCGTGCTAAGCCACCTGAGTCGCAAACTTACCAACCGCTTCAACAACTTTCTTGGCTCCGTCCTGAATCTCAACAATAACCTGCCCTGCCTGCGTGGCTAGCCCAAGACCTTGCTCAGCTTGGGACTTACTGTTCGCCATCTCCGCTATGGTTTGATCCACCAGCTTTTGATTTTCCAAAACAACCGATGCGATTTCCTCAGTCGCCGTGCTGGTGCGCCCGGCCAATTGTCGAACCTCATCCGCGACGACTGCAAAACCTCGGCCTTGCTCACCTGCGCGTGCAGCCTCAATCGCAGCGTTTAATGCCAAAAGGTTCGTTTGCTGAGCAATACTACTGATCGTCTGAATGATCGAACTGATTAACAGCGACTGCTTTCCAAGCGCTTCGACGCCACCCGAGGCAGCCTGCATATCCCCAGCGACTTTGCGCATGGTGTGCATAGTGTCGTTAACCACTATCGCACCACGTTGAGCAGTAACGTCAGTCTGCTGGGATATTTCAAATGCCGTTTGTGCCGCATCACTGACTTGGTGTTCACGGGCAACCTGTTCGGTAACAACCGTTGCAAACTTAACGACCTTGCGCAGTGTTCCTTCGGTGTCGTAGACCGGGTTATAGCTCGCCTCCAGCCATACCGTCTGACCCCGACTATCAACACGTTGGAATCGGCCAGCGACAAACTCACCCTTGTTCAACGTCAACCAAAAATCCCTGTATTGCTGGGAAGAAGCCTCCTCTGGCCGACAGAAAATACGATGGTGACTTCCTTGCGCTTGTCCCAGGCTGTAACCCATCGCTTTTAAAAACTGCTCATTCGCCATGAGCACATGCCCGGATAGATCGAACTCAATGACCGCCGTCGAGCGCAGTAGCGCGTCAATGAACGAGGCGTTTTCCGATGCCTTTTCCACTCTGGACGTAATGTTCGTCGCATAGCCTGCGATATGACTCAACCGGCCAGTCGCATCGGTTACGGGTTGCCAATGAGCATGAATCCAAACCAATGAGCCATCAGCATGCAGGTACCTGTATTCATCAGAGATCGATTTCCCGGCGGCGACGGCTGCCCGAAAATTGTGAAAACAGGGGAGCTTGGAAACGTACTGCGGAACAATGTCGGCCATGGCACGACCTATAAGCTGATTCTGGGTGTACCCCAAAGCCTGTGCAAAATTGTCGTTGCAGGCGGTAATTGCAAAATTAGTATCGATACTCAGCGTCAGCATTTCACGGTGTAGGCCATCACGCAGTTGGCGCAACTCCGAAAGCTCAGCTGTTTGAGCCTGGAGCTGGTTCTTGATTTTTGTATTGAACATGGGAAACCGCCTGTTGGGTGTTAAAAGGTCTATCGGCGTGATCAGCAACACGTTTAGCTATCAGACGAACGAAAAGCAGTGAGGCGACGAACGTCACCGTCAGGTTGGCAAGCTGCCGTGACCACACGTCTTAGCTCCAGCGCCAGAAGCAAACCTGAAATCCCCGATCAGGCGCCGCTTGGAACCTGATGTCGTTTCGAGGATTAGGCCCGGTTGTCATCGAAGTTTTTTGAGCATATCTTGTCTAAAAACTTATACAAGGTATCAGCAGTTGTACAAGAATGAGCGGTGGCCACTGACGCTGTATTTCGACGGCGAGTGCCCTCTTTGCGCCCGGGAGATCAATATCCTGAATGCGCGAGCAGCACCGGATCGTCTCCTGTTTGTGGACATCAGCGATCCTACCTTCGACGCAAAATCACTAGGGTTCTCGTTCGTTGAAATGCAGTCGATACTGCACGCTAGGTTGGGCGATGGAACCTGGGTCACTGGCTTAGACGCTACGCTTTGGAGCTGGCGAGCAGCGGGCCTTGGTATCTGGGCCGTGCCGTTATCATGGCGGTCGACTAGGCCACTTCTAAACCTTGGCTATCGCCTATTTTGTCGCTTGCGTCCGCATCTAACATGGCTGCCCCATCCTGATGGCAGCGTTCGGTGTCGCGATGAGGGCTGCGTAGTGCCTGTTACCAAGCGCGACCCAGGCAGCAAGACGTCGCCTGCCAGAGGTAATGATGAATAGCGCTAGCAGCCTGCGACTGATCCTAGGTGATCAGTTGTCGTTCGATCTCGCCTCACTGCAGACGGTTGATATCGGATGCGATACCGTGCTCATGGTCGAGGTGATGGAAGAAGCCAGCCATGTTCCTCATCATCCGCAAAAGATCACCCTTATTTTCAGTGCTATGCGCCACTTCGCCGAGTCTTTGCAGCACCGGGGTGTCAAGGTGCAGTACGTAAAACTCGATGACCCAAAAAACACTGGATCGGTGCCTCGCGAGTTAGAGCGGTGGCACGCACTCTTGCGACCGGATGAAATCCACATCACCGAGTGCGGCGACTGGCGCTTGGAGCAATCGATAAAGGACTGTGGTTTAGCGATAAAATGGCATTCGGATTCTCGCTTTCTCTGCTCCCGTGCCGAGTTCTCTACCTGGGCGAATGGCAAAAAGCAGCTGCGCATGGAGTTCTTCTATCGCCAGATGCGCCTTAAGAGCCGGCTATTACTCAATGGGGACGGCAGCCCGGTCGGAGGCGCATGGAACTTTGATGCGGAAAACAGAAAGGCTTTACCCAAGGGCGCAAGGTCTCCATCACCCGCGCGTTTTATTCCTGACGCAATTACTCGCGATGTACTGGCGTTGGTGGCCAAAAGATTCGCAAGCCACTACGGCACGCTCGACAAATTCGACTACCCGGTAACCCATGCCGAAGCTCAGGCCCTCTGGGATTACTTCCTCGACTGGGGCCTGGCAGCCTTCGGCGACTACCAAGACGCGATGGCCAGTAACGAGCCGTTCCTGTTTCATGCCCGAATAAGCGCCGCGCTGAATATTGGACTGCTGGATCTTCGTCAGCTGTGCAGCGATGTTGAATCGGCGTACCTGTCGGGCAGCATTGCGCTGAACGCTGCCGAAGGTTTTATTCGACAACTGATCGGCTGGCGGGAGTATGTCCGAGGCGTCTACTGGCTGAGGATGCCTGACTATGCCGACGGCAACGCATTCGGTAATTCGCGGTCGCTCCCAGAGTTCTACTGGACGGGCGACACGCAGATGAATTGCATGCGCCAAGCCATCAACCAGAGCCTTGAGCATGCCTACGCTCACCACATTCAACGTCTCATGGTGACTGGCAATTTCGCCCTGCTGGCAGGTATTGCACCGCGTCAGATATGTGAGTGGTATCTGGCGATCTACATGGACGCTTTCGATTGGGTGGAGCTGCCCAATACACTCGGTATGGTTATGCACGCAGACGGCGGATATCTAGGCTCGAAACCCTACTGCGCGAGCGGGCAGTACATCAAGCGTATGTCTGACTATTGCCGTGGCTGCGCGTACAAAGTAAGCGAAAGTACGACTGACGACGCTTGCCCTTTCAACTCGCTGTATTGGCACTTTCTGATGCGCCACGGCGACCGCCTTCGCGGCAATCAGCGCATGGCCATGATTTATAAAAACCTCGACCACATGGATGAATCCAAACAGCAGGCGCTGTGGCAACGTGGACAGTGGTTGCTCGCAGAAATGGATGAAGGCAGGGGATTTTGAAAAAGAGTGAGCTTCCAGTCAAAACCTGTACGACCTGTGGCCTACCATTTACTTGGAGAGAGAAATGGGCGCGCTGCTGGGAGGAGGTGCTCTACTGCTCAGAGCGCTGCAGGCGCACCAAAACTTTAGGCAAAAAAAGGGCCATCACTGGCCCTTATTTGCCCAATCCAAGATCACTTGCTTAACCAGGACTCGACAGTCGCTGCGCCGTGCTCAGTTTTCCATTCCTTAAGGCCGCGATGGTTCCCGCCTTTCGTTTCGATGACTTCACCGGTGTGTGGGTTCTTATAAACCTTAACCTGGCGGGCTTTACGTGTGGCCTTAGGCTCAGATACCGGAGTGCGACGACCAGCCTGTGGATCAAGTAGGTTGATCACATCTTTCAAGCTGTAGCTATATTTTGCGAGCAAATCACGCAGCTTAGTTTCGAATTCAATTTCTTTCTTGAGACCGACGTCATCCTTCAAGGCTTCAAGCGCTTGGAGCTGTTCGGCAAGATGTTTTTCAAGCTGGCGGAATTCTGCGAGTTTGGACATGGGAGCTTCCTAAGCAATTGGTACTGTCAAGTCACAATAGAATAGACACTTGAATGAAGCAGAAGTATCAATGTTTAGATTCTATAAACTGCTCGGGTACAGAACGTCGGAAAGCGCTGAGTTACCGGCGCAAGCGGAGCGCGCAGGCTGGCACAGCCGAAGGCGTGAAGGATGGACGCCCGCAGGGCCGAGATACGGCGGGACGCGGGAGCTCGGTTCGCCACAGCCTGCCCGCGCACAGCGGCTCGCCAACTGAAGTAAGTCAGTCAGATCTTGCGGCCCGACTCAGTAGCGCTAGAGAAGCCACCAACCCCACATCGGTAAACTCCCAAATTTTCCCACCAGGATAAGCAATCAAAATGGGGAGTGTATCGTAATGATAAATTGCGACTGCTGCTTTGCCAGCTCAGCGATACCTCCATTGCAGTGCGCCAGAGTAGTAGAGCACTGATCACAAGGTAGTCAGGCGATTAAGCTGCTCAACCGAAGGAAATCCCAGTGTCCGATAGCGACGTGGATAGCCCGCTTCTGTAGCCAGCAGATCGCCAAGCTCGGATTCAAGTTCACTCCAGGAGACGGTTTTGACTGTCGCTTCCCCACCCTCAACAGGATCAACCAACGCGACGCGATCTGTCTTGGGCAACAGCGTCAGCACACCTTTTGTCCAGGCGCTCATCGATACCGTCTGGTTTGGTTGGTCAGCCATTTGGAAGAGGTTGTAGGAGGCGACGAAGATGTCGATGCCCTTTTCCAGATTGAGCTTGTCGAGCAACTCTTTCTGATTGGCATAATTACTCTGCAGCAGCAAATGCTCCAGTGTAACCAACCGACTGCTGACCCCTTCATCATCACAGTTAAACGGTATGATATCGCGACCTTCGTAGGTGTAAATATCGGTAGAGACAGCACGCCCCCTTTCAAGAGCCTGGAAAGCAAGCTCTACCATCTGACGAATTCCCTGTTCGTCCTTGTCTCCAGTGACCATCAGGACGTCTCGACTGGGCACCATGAACACTGGCCGACCTTTAACTGGCACGCGCTGAAGGACATCTGGCAACAACACCCTGCTGGTGTCGTACCCATCCGCCCACTCCCCAGCGTATAGGCCTGGAATAATCTCCCCGAAGGCTTCGTTTGTCGTATCACGCAGGTTCTCGATGGAGATCTTTACCGCCTCTTCCATCGTCACACCCCAATGTGCTTCGGGGCCATTGGTAAGGGTGGCAGTGGACTCGGGCGAATCGACAGCAAGCAGAATAACGCAGTCTCGGCCCAAAGGCTGTGAAACATAATCGTACTGCTTGTCGCCATTTTTACGGGCGTGTTCCAATCGAATTTCTTCAAGCATGGCAAGGTTGCGAATCACCGGACGCAGCTGTGCTTTGACATTATCAAACACAGTCTCGGTTTTTCTACCCGCCTCTAACAGCGTCGATACGTATCCGGTCAGAACGGCGGATTTCTGTGCTTTGTCTGCATTTTGATAGTCGCGAAAGGCATTATGGAGATTGAAGTACGATCCATCCCCATGGCGGATGCGGAACTCGTTCTTCTCAAAATTCAGATTCTCGCTGAAGCCAGCTTTACGAGTCGAATCCATAAATTTTTTGGCAAATGCTTCATCAGTTAGCGGTCGATTGAAGAATTTGTCGAGCAGGGAAAAAAGCATGTACAGAATCCTTTTTGTCAGCAGGCAGTTGTAAACAGCGGGAATTGGGCAGGCTTAAAATTGTTCAGAGCTTGGGACGGCTGCTCTCCATATCGACAGCTATCAGACGAAATTGAGGTTACGTAGCGGAAAACGAGCAGCGCCAATCATGTGCCTGATTTTAGTGGATGTGTGGATACTGCCCTCCTACGAGGCGGCAAAAAGCTCCAGACCTCTCACAAGCTTTGTTAACTATTCAGCCGGACTTTGGATGCGACGAAGCTCACTCCACGTAACGGAGCCAAAGATGCGTCCGACCGGAGATCGCCTGCGCAACTTTGGAAACACGTCCGGGTAGGTTTTCATCGCTAGTGTTATAGAGCGCACAGAAGTCTTTGGCTACGACGTTAGCAAGTGATGTATCAGGCGGTTCAGCACGAATGAAGCCGATGTAAGAAGCACCTACGCCCATCAACTCATAGCCATGCGCTTCTGAAAAATGACGCGCAACGGCAAAGTTTTTCGCGGGATCCAGATCCGAAGTGAAATAGCCATTCGGAAAAGCCGCGAGTGCCTGGCAGGACTGCTGAACGGGTACCAGGAGCGCTGAAAGAGGCTGCTCTAGAAGAGAGATAGGGTTGTTCTGGTAACCGATCCACTCCTGGAGGGCCTGCTGATCTAGCGTCAAACCATGAGTACAAGCATCTTCGAAAGACGTGGCTGCAACCAGGGTCATGAAATTGCGAAGACAGATTGCGAACTCCTCTTTCGTAGTCGGATAGCCATCTTGCATGACACGATCTCAGTTGTTGATGATTCGTCAAAATCGTACCTGACTAAAAGTGGATGAGCAGCTTGTCAGGAAAAACCGACGGGAAAAGATGGTTACATTCCGACCTCATCGTTGTGCCAAGGTTGCAAGCTGCCAATACGTCCCGGTGAACTAGGCTGCCCCCCCAGCGTCGAGAGTAGCGATCTGAAACGCAGGGTGATATCACTGGAGTATCATCATTCTCTATGACCCAGCCGCACCGCACTAAAGGAGTAACCGTCCGAGCAACACATCTTCCTGATGCCATCGGTTAAGGCGATGGTGTCCACCTAAATTTAAGTGGACACCATTTTTAGCCTTTTTAAGCGGACGCCCATGCCACAAGAACGCCGTTCCTATTCCAAGTCCTTCAAGGCCCAGGTCATTACTGAGTGCGCCCATCCTGACACTTCAATTGCCAATGTCGCCTTGACCCACAACCTCAATGCAAACCTCGTCCATAAATGGATTCGGGTGCATGCGCAGAAAAACCTGGCACTGCAAACTGCCTTCATCCCGGTCAAGACTTCGCCGCCGGTGCCGATGCATCAGGCCCTTCCTGCCACGATCCGAATCGAAGTGCCGCATCCAAAAGGTGTAGTCGTGGTGAGTTGGCCAGCAGAAAATGCAGCGGCGTGTTCTGCTTTCCTACGAGACCTGCTGCGATGATCCGCGTCGATTCCATCTGGCTCGCCACCGAGCCCATGGACATGCGCGCCGGCACTGAAACCGCGCTCGCACGAGTCGTGGCGGTGTTCGGTGCGGCGAAGCCGCACTGTGCCTATCTGTTCGCCAACCGCCGCGCCAATCGAATGAAAGTGCTGGTGCATGACGGCGTGGGGATTTGGCTTGCCGCCCGGCGTTTGAATCAAGGACGCTTCTTCTGGCCGGGTGTGCGACACGGCTCCGAAGTTGAGTTGGATGCCGAGCAACTTCAGGCCCTGGTGCTCGGTTTACCTTGGCAGCGCGTCGGTGCAGGCGGAATCATCTCGATGCTTTAACATCTGCCATGGCGTGCTTGCCAGCGCAATTGGCCCATCAGTCTATCGTCGCCATCAGCCCTCTCTGGCAAAATCGGCGGCATGACTTTGCATCCAAATCTCGATCAATTAAACCCTGAACAACTGCGTGCCCTGGCGGCGCAGTTGATCCAGCGCGTCGAGACAATGGACAAGCAAATCACTCATCACAAGTCGGTCAACGAGAAACTGGCCCACGAGATCGCGCTGCTCAAACGCTTCAAGTTTGCCAAGCGCAGCGAGCAGTTGAGCCCGGATCAAGCCAGCCTGCTCGACGACTTGATCGATACGGATATCGCCGCTATCGAAGCCGAACTTGAGGCGCTGCAACCGGCACCTGTCGAAGCCAAAGTGCGCCAGCAACCCAAGCGCGCACCGCTGCCACCGCAGTTTCCTCGCACACTGATCCATCACGAACCGGACAACAGCCACTGCCAGTGCGGCTGCGCCCTCAAGCGCATCGGCGAAGACGCCAGCGAAAAGCTCGACTACACGCCCGGCGTATTCACCGTCGAGCGTCACATCCGTGGAAAGTGGGCCTGCGAGCAGTGTGAAACGCTAATCCAGGCGCCGGTACCGGCGCACGTCATCGACAAAGGCGTCCCGACCGCAGGCCTGCTGGCCCACATCATGGTGGCCAAGTTCGCCGACCATCTGCCGCTGTATCGCCAAGAGAAAATCTTCGGCCGCGCCGGGCTGCCCATCGCCCGTTCGACACTGGCGCAGTGGGTGGGTCAAACCGGCGTACAACTGCAACCGCTCGTGGAAGCACTGCGCGAGGCAGTGCTGGCCCAGCGAGTCGTCCATGCCGATGAAACACCCGTGCAGATGCTGGCACCGGGTGAAAAGAAAACGCACCGAGCGTATGTCTGGGCCTACTGCACGACACCATTCTCGGCACTGAAGGCGGTAGTCTACGACTTCAGCCCGAGCCGTGCTGGCGAACATGCGCGCAACTTCCTGGGCACTTGGAACGGCAAGCTGGTCTGCGATGGCTTCGCAGGCTACAAGGCCGGCTTCGAAGGGGGCATCACCGAAATCGGCTGCATGGCCCATGCTCGCCGCAAGTTCTTCGACCTGCATGTGGCGAACAAAAGCCAACTGGCCGAACAGGCGCTGCACTCAATCGGCGGCCTATACGAGGTTGAACGAAAGGCCAAAGAGATGAGCGATGAAGATCGCTGGCGATTACGTCAAGAAATGGCGATTCCTATCGCGGAGAAGTTGCATGAGTGGATGCTGGCTCAGCGCGAACTTGTGCCCGAGGGCTCGGCCACAGCCAAGGCTCTGGATTACAGCCTGAAACGCTGGGTAGCGCTGACGCGCTACCTCAATGATGGTGCTGTGCCCATCGACAACAATCGGGTCGAAAATACGATCCGGCCTTGGGCCCTTGGCCGTTCGAATTGGCTCTTCGCCGGATCACTGCGCAGCGGTAAACGAGCGGCGGCAATTATGAGCTTGATTCAATCGGCACGCATGAATGGGCATGATCCGTTCGCGTATCTCAAGGATGTACTGACGCGGTTGCCGACACAGAGGGCCAGTGCAATTGACCAATTACTACCGCATCAATGGGCACAGGGCTCCTAACACGCTATGAGCTACATTCAGTCCGACGCGTCTGAATCTAATGGTGTCGATGGAGGTATTTGCCATGCGGGTTTTTTGTCATCCTGACTGTCGAAAATACGCCGCGCCTTGCGGAAATCCTCAACGTTCTCGACAACCCAAGTCCAGATAGGTGACATGCGGATCAACAGTCCCATACCCAGCGGCGTCAGCTCATACTCGACACGTGGCGGAATCTCACCGAACTCCCGCCGAACCACTAGCCCATCCCGCTCCATGGAGCGTAGCGTCTTGGTTAACATCCGCTGAGTCACCCCAGTCATCTGCCTTTTTATTTCGGCATGGCGCATCGTGCCGTAAACCCCCAGGGCATGCAGAATACCTAACGACCAGCGGCTACCTGCGTGAGCAAGCACTTCTCGTCTGACGCCATCATCGTCTTCTCTAAGCGTTCGGCAAATTGTTTCTGCCTGGCTGAGAGCCTCCTGATCGGTCATTTCATTCTCTGGTATCACAGGTGTGCCTTCTTACGAACGTTGCCTAATCGTGCAAGCATTTGTTCATCTTACAGGCAACAGGTCTCAGGAGAAATCATGACCGAAGTGACCCAGCTTTCCCCCCAATCCATTCTCGTTCTAGGCGCCGGTGAGCTTGGGCTGCCGGTTCTGCGCAATCTTGCGCGAGTAGCAAAGCGCGCGCCCGGCTCCACAATCAGCGTCCTGCTCAGGGATTCGACCATCAACACTCAGGTGCCCGAGAAAAAGGTCGAAATCGATGAGCTTCGAGATCTTGGCATCCAGATGGTGGCCGCAGATCTCGTGAATAATTCAATCGATCAGTTGGCTGAAGTGTTCGCACGGTTCGATACCGTAATAGGCTGCGCAGGCATGGTTGCAGGCCGGGAAACCCCGATGAAGCTGGCTACAGCAGCTCTCAAGTCCGGTGTGAAGCGCTACTTTCCTTGGCAGTTTGGTGTCGACTTCGAGGTAATCGGTCGGGGCAGTCCTCAAGATCTGTTCGATGCTCAGCTTGATGTACGCGAATTGCTTCGCGCCCAGGATAAAACTGAATGGGTAATCATCTCGACGGGTATGTTCACCAGCTTTCTATTCGAGCCAGTATTCGAGGTGGTTGACTTCGAAAACGATACCGTGAACGCGCTAGGCAGTCTTGAGACCAGCGTGACGCTCACGACTCCAGAAGACATTGGTGCGTTGACAGCGGAAATTGTTTTCTTCGAACCTCGCTTCCGCGATCAGATTGTGTACCTCTCGGGAGATACAGTGACGTACGGAGAGGTTGCGAGCCTCCTCGAACGTGTACTGGGTCGCCCGTTCAAACGTAACGTGTGGACTGTTCCGTACTTGCTCCAAGAATTGGAGAGAGACCCAACGCATCACATCAAGAAGTACCGCGCTGTGTTCGCCCAGGGCAGAGGCGTGGCCTGGCCTAAAGCAGGCACTTTCAACGCGCAGCAGTCGACTCAAGTCACGACCGCTGAGGAGTGGGCCCGTGCAAATCTGGCAACCTCATCAGCATAAGGGCAGTAGCTGAACGAACGTTCTCGCGCTCGGAGTTGACCTGCTAAAAAGCTCCTCAGTCTGATAATGGGCGCTGATAACCGAAGCTAAGGCGCGGAGAATGGGTCTGGTAATCCAAGACGACCGAATCTTTATCTTATCCGCACCATCTGCCGAGGTCTGAGGCGTCCCACTTCACTATCTATTGAGTTTTCTAAGCGCGAATTCCGAACCACGGTGACTTAACCAAGCGCTTACTAAAGCCTTGCAAATGAGCGTGGTTTTGAGGAGCACGGGGGAGAATGGTGTGGTCAAGGTGTGTCTGCCGGACGCTTAC